>JAGCUY010000186.1 GCA_017962605.1 Kiritimatiellia bacterium
CGTTCCCTCTATCTCCATGATCTCCGCAGCTGAACTGACCGCCAAGATAGGCGGCACACTTGAAGGCGATGGTTCCGTCGCCCTCACCCGCATGGCCAGCCTGTCCGAGGCCGGCGATGGCGACCTCTCCTTCCTCTCGAACAAGCGCTACACAGATCAGGTCGCATCCACCCATGCGTCCGCCGTCATCGTCGGCGCTGACTGGAAGGGCACGTCTTCGGCCAAGGCCCTCATCCGCGTCGCCAATCCGGACAAGGCATTCTCGCATGCCGCGCCATTTCTCTCGCCCCCGCCGCCGGCGCGCGAACCAGGCATCCACCCAACCGCTATCGTCTCGCCAGAGGCCACGCTCGGCGCCAACGTCCATGTCGGCCCCTTCACCGTCATCGAGCGCGGCGCGAAGATTGGCGACGGCTCCGTCATCGAGGCGCAGTGCTTCATCGGCGAGGACGTGACCATTGGCCAGGGCGCACACCTCTACCCCGGCGTGAAGATCCGCGAACGCTGCGTCATAGGCGCGAAGTTCATCGCCCACTGCGGCGTGGTCATCGGCAGCGACGGATTCGGCTATTCCGTCGAAATGCTCCCAATTGGCATCCCGTCAGTTGAGAAGATTCCGCAGGTCGGCATAGTCCGCATCGGCGACGACGTCGAGATTGGCTCCAACACGACCATCGACCGCGCCCGCTTCGGCGAAACTCGCATAGGCAGCTGCGTGAAGATCGACAACCTCGTGCAAATCGGACACAACGTGCGCATCGGCAATTTCTCGGGAGTCATCGCGCAGGCAGGCATTGCGGGAAGCACCACCGTCGGCAACGGCGTTCGCATTTGGGCGCAGGCCGGCCTATCCGGCCACCTCCACATCGGCGACGGCGCGCAGGTCGGCCCGCAGTGCGGCGTTGCGCGAGACGTCCCCCCCGGCGAATATGTCATCGGCACCCCACAGCAAAGCATGAGAGACTTCGTTGCGCTGAACGCATCGCCCAAGCAGATCGCCAAGCTCAGGGAGAAGGTCAAGGCCCTTGAAGAGGCCATCGCCGCCCTCCAAACAACCTAACCCCTTCCCCTCTTCAACCTTTCAACTTCCCAACTTTTCAACTTTTCAACTTCTCAACTTTTCAACTTCTCAACTAAGGGATTCATCAGTGAAGATACTCGTCACAGGCGGCAGCGGCTACATCGGCAGCGTCACCACGCGTCGCCTCATCGCGGCCGGACACAAGGTCGCCATCTTCGACAACCTAGAGCGCGGCCACCGCGAAACCATCCCCCAAGGCGTGGCGCTCCACGTCGGCGACCTGCGCGACGCCGCAGCTATCCGCGCCGCAATGGCGGCCGAGAAGCCCGATGCCGTCATGCACTTCGCCGCATACGCCCTTGTCGGCGAGTCCATGCGTCAGCCCGAGCTCTACTTCGAGAACAACGTCGGCGGCGGCATAAATCTTCTTGCCGCCATGCGCGAGTGCGATGTCCACCGCATCGTCTTCTCCTCCTCCTGCGCCACCTACGGCGAGCCAGGAACCGAGCTGATTTCCGAGGAGACACCGCAGCGGCCCACCAACCCCTACGGCGAATCCAAGCTGATTTTCGAGACCATGCTCCGCTGGCACCGCCAGCTCCACGGCCTCTCCGCAATCGCCCTGCGCTACTTCAACGCCTGCGGCGCTGAGGGCGAACTCGGCGAAGACCACCGCGTCCCCTGCGAGACGCACCTCATTCCACTCGTCCTCCAAGTCGGCCTCGGCCAGGCCCCCTGCGCCAAGATATTCGGCGACGACTACGCCACGCCCGACGGCACCTGCATCCGCGACTACGTCCACGTCAGCGACCTGGCCGACGCCCATCTCAAGGCCATTGAAAGCGGCGCGGAGGGCGCTGTGAACCTCGGCACCGGGCGCGGCTTCTCCGTGCGCGAGGTCGTCGAGAGCGCACGGCGCGTCACCGGACTCCCCATCCCTGCGGAAGTGACCCCGCGCCGTGGCGGCGACCCCGATCGCCTCGTGGCCAAAGTAGGCCGCGCCGCCGAGGTCCTTGGCTGGAAGGCCGCATTCACCGAAATCGACGCCATTGTCGAGTCGGCATGGAAATGGCATCTCGCCCACCCGCACGGCTATGGCGCGTGAGCGCGTGAGTAAAAGACAAAAAAACGGCGGCAGGTGCCGCCGTTTTTTTGTCTTGCGATTTCGCTCAGAGTTTGAGGTCGCCGACGATTTTCCAGGAATCGGTGTCGCGGACGATCTCGAGGTTGCGCCCTGGCAGGAACTTCTCCAGTTGCTTGCCCAGCGCGGAGACCGCCTCCTCCTCGAACTTCGCCCGGAAGTCGTCGGGAACGCCTGCGAGCGTGACTATGCGAAAGGAGAGCGAGTAGCCGGGGCCGAACTTTGAGCCGAACCCCGGCGAGAAGCCCGCCGCGAAGGCGAAGAGGCCGTCATACTGGCGGCTTGCCGCCTCGCCGTGCGCCGGACGCGCCGGATGCAGGGGGAAGCGGTCGCCGTAGCGCTCCTCCATTTCGGCGTCGGCGGCCTCAAGAGCCGCGAAAAGCGCCTCTTCCCACTTTTCTGTTCTAGCGTCCAATCGCTGTCCTATTTCGCGGGGTTCGTGTCCTGACTCGCGGACTCTGCCCGCGTCCCCACTCACCCGAACTTGCGTTCGAAGTCGGCCATGAAGGCGACGAGGGCATCGACGCCGGCCGGCGGGAAGGCGTTGTAGATCGAGGCGCGGATGCCGCCGACGCTGCGGTGGCCCTTCAGCCCCTCTAGCCCGACCTTCTTCGCCTCGGCGCAGAACGTGGCTTCCAGTTCCTCGGTCGGGAGGCGGAAGGTAACGTTCATGTCGGAGCGGAACTCCTTCACGGCGGTGCCGCGGTAGAAGGCGCTGGCGTCGATCGCCGCATAGAGCTTGGCCGCCTTCTCGACGTTCTGCTTGTAGATGTTCTCAAGACCGAACTTCTTCAGCCAGCGGGTCGTCTGCATGAGCATGTAGATGCTGAAGCAGGGCGGCGTGTTGTAGAGCGAGTCCTTCTCGATGAAGGTCGAATACTTGAGCATCGTCGGGAGGGCCTTGCTGCCGGTTTCGGCGAAGTCCTTGCGGATCACGACCAGCGCCATGCCCGCAGTGCCGAGGTTCTTCTGCGCCCCGGCATAGACCATCGCGAAGTCCTTGATGTCAAAGGGGCGCGAAAGGATGTCCGACGACATGTCCGCGACCAGCGGGGCCTCCGTCTTCGGGAGCGTCTTCCACTGTGCGCCCGAAATGGTCTCGTTCGAGGTGATGTGGGCGTAGGCCGCGCCAGGCGTCCACTTGCACTCGCCCTCGCGCGGCATGCGGGTGGGGATGTCCTTGTTGCAGTCGGCGACGATGTTGACCTGGCCGATAAGGCGCGCCTGCTTGATGGCCTGTGCGCCCCAGTTACCCGAATCGACATAGTCGGCGACCTTGCCTTCGCCGAGGAAGTTCATCGGGATCATCGCGAACTGGAGGCTGGCGCCGCCCTGCACGAAAATGACCTCGTAGTCGTCGGTCAGGCCCATCAGGTCGCGGATGTTCTGCTTGGCTTCCTCGTGGATAGCCGCATAGACCTTGCCGCGGTGCGACATTTCCATCACGGACATTCCCGAGCCGTTGTAGTCGAGCATCTCGTCGCGCGCCGCTTCGAGTGCCTCAACGGGAAGCACCGCCGGACCAGCGCTGAAATTATAGATTCTAGCCATTGTTTTGTTCTCCAATTCAGTTCTTGACTTGTGAAAGAGAGGTATTTATTATAGCAAAAAAAGGCGATTTCTGCCGCCTTCCCCTTTCACGGCCAGCCTGAACCCGACAAAATCAAGCCCCCAAAACCTGCCATGCGAAAATTTTTTTCGCGCAATTGTTGCAATAAATTCAGTTTTGGAGTAAAATCTATTTTGTCTTTTTTTATTTTTAAATGCCCATTACCCCAAGGAGACGTAAATGACAATTGCAACTAGGAACCTCGTTGCCGTGGCTGCGGCAATTTCCCTCGCAGGCTGCTTCGGCAAGTGCGACAAGAACGCGCAACCCGCGCCAAATGAGGGCGACGTCGCGCAGCCAGCCGAAATGAACGAGGGAGAAATGCCCTACGAGGAAGACCCCCTCTACAAGCTTTTCCAGAAGGCCGAGACCCTCTTCATGGCCGGCTCCACCAATGAGACGACAGCCCTCCTCGCCGAGGCTTTCGACAGCGAGGAATACGCCGCCTACCGGGCGCAGATTCTGCCGCCGCTGGTTCGCATCCTCCTTGAGAACGGCGACGTCGAAGCCGCCAAGGCCCGCGTCATCGCCGCCTTCACCTCCGGCGACAACTCCCTGTCCGACGGCGTCCTCGGCGCGGTCTTCTTCCACTTCACCAACGCCGGCGACCAGGCCGCAGCCCTCGCATGGACTGACGAAATCCTCGCCCTCGAAGCAATCGCGCCCAACATCCGCCGCACCTTCACCGAGTGGAACATCAACGCCGCCATCGAGGCCGGCGACGACGCCCGCGTGATCGCGGCCGCTGAAAAGCTCATCGCAATGGCACCCGAAGGCGACGCCGCCGAAATCCTCCGCCGCGCGCTCGAATCTCTCATCACCCGCGGCAAGAACGACCTCCTCGCCGACATCATCTCCCGCGCCGGCAAATCCGTCACCAGCGACGAAACCACCCGCAACCTCGTTTCCGTGATGCGCCTCCGCATCCTCGCCATCCAAGGCAAGTGGGACGACCTCGCGGCCGCCTTTGCCTCCACGACCACCCTGCCCGACAAGGAGCTCAACTACGCCCTCCGCTCCACGATCCCGCTGGCTCTCAAGGCCGAGCGATTCGCCACCATTGACGCCATCTGCGGCAAGATCGCCACCGACCCCAACTCCGGCCGCATGGCCGCCGGATACTCCGCGCGCCAGTGGGTCTCCTCAGCCGCCAAGACCGATGTCTCCAAGGTTCCCGAGCGCATCGAGGCCCTCCTCGGCGGCGCCACCCAGCAGCAGGAGATCTCCTCGATCTTCGTCAACCACGCCTACGACAACATCGACGACCCCTCCTTCGCCACCCCGATGCGGTCCATCGCCGAGCGCCTGCTTGCCGCCTCGCCGGACAACTCCCGCTCCTCCATCCGCACCGTCCTCCTCGACTTCTCATTCATCCTCGAGGACTACGACACCGCCCTCAAACTCCTCAACGAAGGCTTCTCCGGCTATGACGAGAACTGGCACACCATGGCCATATCCAAAGTCTCGTCCCACAAGGCCCTCAAGGAAGGCCGCAAGCTTGACGCCATACGCGACTTCCGCAAGTTCATGTCCGTAATCCAGGTTTCCCAGGAGGACACCAGCGACCCGACCACCGGCGTGGTTCACTCCCGTGAGATGATTCTCGGTCGCAACGCCGCCCGCATCGGCGACATTTACGCCTCCATCCCCGACCCGGAGAAGGCCGCAGAGGCTTACAAGGAAGCCCGCGACTACTACGCAACCGCCCTCGAAAAGGCCCAGGAGGCCGGATCCATCGAGCTCATCAAGAAGGAACTCGCGGCCATCCCGGCTCAATAGCCAGGAGTCCGCAGAATGAGCCAAGTCGAATGGCTGGCCGCAGCCGCGCCCGCTAGATATCCCTCCGCCCCGGTCTGGAACCAGACCGAGGCGAGGCTCTATTGGAGCGACATCGACGCCTGCAAGCTCTTCCGCCTCGACCCCGCCTCCGGCGAGGTCGAGACCGTCCTTGACGACGGCCGCCCCGTCGGCGCCATCGTCGTCCAGGCCGACGCCTCCCTCCTTCTCTTCCGCGAAAACGGCTGCGTGGAGTCTTTCCGCGACGGCGCCGTCACCGACACCGTCGTGCCGCCGATCTCCGACCTCCGCCGCACCCGCTTCGCCTGCGCCGTGGCCGACCCCGCCGGCTGCGTCATCTGCGCGACCCTCTCCAGCCCGAAGCACCCTGCGCGCCTGTATCTTCTCGACCGCAACGGGCGCCTCTTCCTCCTTCGCGAGACAATCGGCACGCCGTCGGGGCTCTCCTTTACCGCCGACGGCCGCACGCTCCTTCTTTCCAATTCCCACGCCATCCGCCCCGAAACCCTGCGTTTCGACTACGGCGCATCCCCACTCGCAGCGGCCCCCTTCTTCAACTGCCTTGACGAGGCCCCGCGCCAGCGCGGCGTTCCCGGCGGAATCGCGCCAGTCGCCGACGGCAGCGTCATAATCGCCCGCATCGGCGGCGCCGCCGTCATTCGCCACGTTCCAACTGGCGAAAAGCTCTACACCTACTCCATCCCGGTAAAGCGCCCCATCGGCCTTTGCTTCGGCGGACCGGAAATGTGCGACCTCTTCATCACAACCGCCGGCGCACACCGCATCTTCATCGACGGAGCCCACGCCGGCGAAATCGCATTCCTTCCTGGGCAGAAGATTCAGGGCGCCATCCCCTTCCCCGCCCGGATTGGCCTCTCGGACGATGCCGCGCCACCCCCGCCACCGCCTCCCCCCGAGCCCATGCCCGAAGCCGAGCCCGAGGCTCCCGATAATCCGAGTTCCGCAAATCCGAGTGCCGACCCCTCCGACTATCCAAGTGGCGCAAATCCTAGTGCCGACCCCTCCAACGATCCGAGTGCCGCAAATCCGAGTGCCGCGCCCTCCGCGCCCACAGCCTAGCGTCCTCCCCTGCCCTGCGCCATGTTCCGCCGTCTTTCCCTTTTCCTGCGTTCCCTTCCCGGCAGCCTCGGCATCATTCTCTCTAACTATCCCGCCGTCCGCGCCATCACCTGCATATCCGTAGCCGTTTTCCTCATCCAGTGCCTCGCCTCTTTCTTCACCGTTCCCATTGGCGATGGCGCACGCGCACCCCTCGACGCCCTTCTCTCCGCCATTTTCGGCATCCACTGGCCCTGGTTCTCGCATGGTTGCATCTGGCAACCTGTCACATACGCCTTCCTCCACGGCTCCTTCTGGCACCTCTTCCTCAACCTATTCACCCTGATTTTCCTAGGCTACTCCGTTGAGCGGCTCCTCGGCACCCGCCGTTTCTGGACAATCTTCCTCGTCTCATCGGCCATCGGCGGCATAGGCTGGATGGTCTTCGACATCTTCGAGCCCCGCCTCTGGTATTGGGTGGCGCAGCAAGGCCGGATCGGGCTTTCCCTGGCCCAGCGCTGGGGCGAGTCACAGGGCTTCGTCCGCTATGGCGTCTGCGTAGGCGCATCTGGCGGCGTATTCGGCCTGATGGGCGCCTTCACCGCCCTATGCCCGCGCCAGCAAATCTCCCTGCTGCTCTTTTACGTTATCCCAATCACCATGGAAGCGCGCTACATGGCGCTGCTCCTGGTGGCGTTCAACCTCTTCGAGATGGTGACCAGCATGGGCCATATCGCCTACGTCGCCCATCTCCTCGGCGGACTTGTCGGCTACCTCATGGCCCGCCGCCACGTCCGCTCCCGCGACTACTGGGAACACTACTACGCCTAGTTCACATTCCCCGCTCCAGCCGCGCCAGCTTCATTTCAGGAATGGGCATTTTTGGCTACGTTCTCAAATAAGACGGGGACATGGAGCCGACGGCGGAGAAGAACTGCGCGTTCTTCAAGGAATGCGGCGTTGGGTGCAGGCACATCGGGCATGGTGTCTGGCAACCCGGCGGCACGGTATTTGGCGCGGGCGAGCGAGCGGTAGGGAAGTAGCCGCACAGCGGTGATGGATGGTATTTGCGCGAGGAATTCCGCCGCCGCCTCGAACTCCCCTTCCGCGTCGTTGCATCCCGGAACGACGGGCATGCGGACTTCAATGGGGACACCGCGCGCCCCGAGACGCCGGAGGTTATCGTGGATGCATTCGTTGCCGCGCCCGGTATTGGCGCGGTGGCGCTCCGAATCCATCCCCTTGATGTCGTAGAGTACGAGGTCTGTGGCAGGCAAAACAGCCTCGAAAGCGTCAAAATGGACATCCCCGCACGTGTCGAGCGCCGTTCGGACACCGTGCTGTTTTAGCAGCGCGAAGAGGTTGCCAACGGCATCGGCGTAGAGCAGCGGCTCGCCGCCTGAAACGGTGACGCCGCCGCCGGTCGCATCGTAGAAAGCCTTGTCGCGGATGAGGAGCCGAAGGAGTTCTTCAGGATCGTAGTCGCGTCCGCAGATTTCAAGGGCTCCAAGCCAGCACGCCTCGGCGCATGCGCCACAGACGCGGCACCGCGCGCGGTCTATGCTGTGGCTGCCGTCCCTTGAAAGGACGTGCGCTCTTTCGGGGCAGGCTGCCGCGCACAGGCCACACCCAACGCAGAGGTGGTCATGGAAGAGAAGTGTCGGCGAAGAAGAGAGGCATTCGGGATTGTGGCACCAGCGGCACCGGAGCGGACACCCTTTCACGAAGACGGTTGTGCGTGTTCCGGGGCCGTCGTGGAGCGTGAGTCGTCGGATGTCTGCGACGGGGATTGTCATTTGCCACTTCCCTCCGCCTCCGCAATGACCCAGTTCTGGTGTGCGCGGTCGAGATCGACGAAGCGGACATTCCAGCCGCAAAGCCGGACTTGAAGGTTGCGGTATTTCGCAGGGTTGCGCTGCGCCTCGCGGAGTTTGTCCGGCGAGAGCGAGTTGAAGTGGACGAACTGCCCGCCCTTCGCGAAGAAGGCGCGGATGAAGCCCGCCAGGAACTCCACGCCGACTTCTCCTTCAATGGTGCGCCTTGGCAGCATCACGTCGAAAACGGCACCGTCGGGGAAGCGCGCGTGATCAAGGTGCGAGAGACTTTCGACTACTCCGGCCGGCCCCTCGCCGTCGCAACCGAAGGAAGCGCCGGAGTTTTTGGAAACGGGTGCCCCGGCGCGGCGGCCGTCTGGCGTGGCACCCATCTTCGACCCCATGTGGAGACACCAATCGATGGACCATAGCCCCATCTGGAAGCCGCCGGGCTTTGCGCTCGGCGCATGCTCGATGATGTCGGCGGCGGTGTCGCAGATTCGCTGTCCAAGTGCGTCGGCATCCGCGTTGCCGCCACCCCACTTCGGGGTGCGGCGAAGGGCGAACTGCCGCAGGTCCTCGTGGCCCTCCCAGTCCGCGCGCAGGACGGCGCGGAAGTCGTCGAAGGAGAGCATCCGGCGGTCGAATACCACGGTGCGGAGCGCCAGAAGCGAATCGACGGCCGTCGCGAGCCCCGCGCACACGACGCCGCTCGTTGCGTATTTAGTGCCGAACTGCGAAACGTCGAGGCCGCGCCCCATGCACTCGGCCATCGTAGCGGAGAGAATTGGCGAGGGGTTGATGTCGCGCCACGCAATCTCCCACTCGCGGGCGATGGCGAGCGCATCGCGGAGATCGCGTTCGAGCGTCGCGAAGTATCGCGCTTCCGTTTCGTCCCAGGTCTCCGGCGCGGCGGCGCCGTCGGCGAAGAAGTCCTCGACAGGCTTGGCGAGGTTGAAGACGCACTGCATGGTGCAGGAGAGTTCCTTGCCCATGATGGCGGGTTCGTAGCAGCCGATGGGGATGAAGTTCGCGAGGTCGGCGGGGTTCTTGCCGCGCCGGAGCATGGCCTCGCGCACAAGCGGCTCGTTGGCGAAGACCATCGCGTTCTTGCCCTCCTGGATGCACTCGGCGGCGAAGCGCAGAAGCTCGTGCGGAGTGTCAGGGTTGACGCGGATGGAGAACTTCGGGCTGGGCGTGCCGAGCGTGCGGAAGGCGCGCCACGCGAGGCGCGTGAGGCGGTTGCACCCGTCGCGCATCCCGTCGCCCGG
Source organism: Kiritimatiellia bacterium (assembly GCA_017962605.1). Lineage (GTDB taxonomy): Bacteria > Verrucomicrobiota > Kiritimatiellia > RFP12 > JAAYLN01 > RGIG5952. Next base: position 9,713 of record JAGCUY010000186.1, read on the forward strand.
GAGATAGCCGCCAAAGCAGAACGGCGCGCCGGCGTCGCGTCCCTTGGACTCCGCGTGGAAGAATGCGAAGAAGGAGACAAGCAGTTCCTCGGCGCCCTCCTCAGTAAGGTGTCCCGCCGCGATGTCGCGTTCAAGGAATTGTAAGTATTGGCGGTCGAAGATGCCCCAGGAACGCACCCATTCACCCTCTATTTCCTGGACGTGCCAATAGAGTATGGCGAGCTGAAGCGCCTCGTGGAGTGTTTCGGGCGGACGCGCCGCAAGGGAGGAGAGTTCTGTGGCGAGGTCTTGACGTCCCTCCCGGTCGCAGACGGCGGCGAAGCGCAGGGCGAAATCGCGAAAGGCGTGGCAGGCGATGGCTGCCGATTCGGTGAAAGGTGTCGGATTCGCGGCATAACGCGCCTCGGCCTCGGCGAGGAGGCCGGGGATGCCGAGCGTGAGGATGCGATCCCAATCTGGGGAGGTGTGGCTGCGGTCGCATTGCGTGAAGAACCGGCCTTCCGCCCAGGCGGCGCAGGTGCGGCGGTTCTCTTCGGGGAAGTCGCGTTCCGCGATGGCCCCGCAGCGCTCGCTCTGGATGCGGGCGATTTCGCCGGCGCCATAGCGGCTGTCGAGGTAGTGGCGCTCGACAATCCCCGCGAAGGCATCGTCCCTGTTCACGGCCAGCCAGGCGTTCGCAAGGGCGTAGGCGAGCATCTTCGCGCGCGTCACGGGGAACGGCGCGCCCGAGCGCTCGCCTTCGTCGTAAACGCGCCGGATTCCGGCGTTCACCTCGTCAATCGGAAGCCCGTCAACGAAGACTGCCTCATCGAACGAGGATTCAATTTGGTCAAGACGCATCATGCTCTCTATCATTGTCAAAGATGTTGACTTCCTTGCGCGCCTTGAGATTGTGGAAGAGGCGAGCTGGTGATACCAGAAAGCTCTTCAAGCAGCTCCCGGCGGGCGGCACGGTAGGCGGGAATATCGGCGTCATAGTCGCAGAATCCGCGCACGATGCGACGTGCGATTGCGTCGGCACGCGCGGGGTCGCGCCGCGCGAGGAGTCGCAGCAGCTCCAGATCTTCAAGCCCCTGGCGTATGGCCTCAAGCCGTGCGGACGGCCATGGGCCGTCGGAACTGGGATAGACGAGGGCGCGATCGCCGGGCGGCAGCTTCCAAGGGTCAATGGCGTCGAATGGAGACCACTTCTGGTCGAACCAGTTGAACCCCCAGTGCAGATAACCATCGATGCCGTTCAGGAAGCAGGCCCACGAAAGCAGCAGCGGGTTCAGCAGCGGGCTGTCGAGAAAGCGGTTGAGCCACCGTCCGCCCGGATAGCAACATGTGTAGCACCACGTCTCGCGGCCAGGTTGCGCGGCCTTGGCGGAGGCGTAGGCGGCGCGGTTCTTCTCGTAGCCGTCGGTCTTCGGGCATGGCGCGTCGATGGCGTCCGCCACGTCGGTCGTGTCGATGGCGTCAAGGAGCCGGACGCCAGGCATGGCGCGCCGAACGATGCGGACGGCAGCGCAGTAGGCGGTGGCGTTGTTGATGCTCGGCTCGTCGGCGACATGCTGGTACCAGATGTCGCTCCAGCCGTTGCTGGCGACCATCGCGCCAAAGGCGGCGGCGAGGCGTTCGAGTTCGGCGTCGCCCTCCGGTGTCCCGGCTGGCGGGCCACCGGTGATTGGTGTGAATGTCGAGGCGCTCCAGTTCCCACCCGTGAACCTGGCGAGGTGCGGCCCCTCGAGAAAGGCTATGCCCTCGCTGCGTAGCAGCGCGATGAGCCGCGCGTAGCGCGCCTCGTCGGGTACGGGCAACCCGTCCTCGCCGGGAGTGAGAATGCCCGGCAGAAACGCCACGTTCTGGCGGGCGTAGATTCCAAGCCGCACATAGCGGGCAACCATGTCGAAATGGGCGTCCGTCCAGTCGCCCACGCCATGAAGGGAAAATGCCTTGCGGTAGTCCATCCAGTTGGAGTATTTGAAGCTGTCGGGGCCGACGGGCGGGACTGCGACGGGAAGGACATTCACCCGAAAGGCGAGGTCGGCAGCGAAGGCGTCGCCCTGCGACAGGCGGATGGTGACCGTGAAAGGGCCGGACACAACGGGGAAGCGACGCAGGCGAAGACGCAGGGCGACCGACCCGGCACCTGTGTCCGTGCTGTTGTCCTGAATCGGCTCCATGGCATCGAAGACATCAAAAGGCGCGTCTCGCGTCACGAACGGGTTCGTCTCTCCTGGCTTTTCTAGCATGCCAGTTTCGCCCGTGTTGCGCGAGACCGGCACGGCGCGAAGACGGAACCACTCGGCGCCGGAAACGTCGCACGAAAAACGAAGCGGTTCGCCGGGGGCGAGGCCCGTCACCAGCACATTCACCTCGGCGACTCCGTTGGCGGGGACATCGGTCTCCATCGCTTCCGTGACAGACTCCGGCGCGGAATCGGGATAGAGCCATTCGAGGGCGTCGGTGAGGCGCGCGGACGGCGCCGCAGCCGCCACCGCCGCAATGGCGGCGGTGGCGAGGACCGCACATTGAAAAGGCAAGAGCATCGGTCGTTCCCTTATCGCACGGAGATGACAAGTGCAGACTGTGGCGGCAGCGGCAGGGTGGAGGAGCGCGAGAGAACTGTGGCGTTGGGGTTCACAATTTCTTCTCCAAGCGTTTCCAGCACGCCAGAGCCAGATTTGCCGAGGAATCGGCTTCCCACTTTATCCCAGAAGCCGGCCTCTCCATTGCATTCGCAGGGCACGAGATCAAGCGCAAGTGTCGCGCAGGCGGTGTCGCTCCACGCCTTGAATGAGTACATCGTCGCCGGGGCTGGCGCGGCTGCCGATCCGTTGTTGTTCATGGCGAAGACCATGAGCGGACACGGCGTTGTGAAGTTCTCGACGCCGACTGAGCGGAGGTCCACCACGGAGACGCCATTGGCCTTCAAACTCGTGTAGTCCATTTCCACAAGGTAACGGGTACCCGTCGTCGCCATCGCTTGGGAATTTGCGATGCCATAATAGTAGTCGTGGCGGAAACCCAGGTCTGTCGTGTGGATCATGACGAACTGGGTGTCGCCGGATGCCTTACGCGCGCCAAAGAGCGCCACGTTTGCCGAAAGGTCGTCGAACTGGAAATCGCAGCGGACGACCGTGGAGCCTGTCGGTCGGAAACCCGTGAGGACGTATGCCCCACCATTTGCGCGAAGTCCCTCAAAGAGCCGGAGACTGTCGCCTGTCGCAGAATCGATAGATGAGACGAGGAAGAAGCGGAAGAAGTGCGGCGTGTCGTCCGGGATTGCCCACGGAATTGTCGCCGTCATTGAGGTCGTCGAAGCGGGTACGGTGCCGAGGAACGCGGCGTTCGGCCAGTCTGCGATGTCGTCTCCCGCGTCCGTTGGGCCGTGGACGGCCACGAGGGCGCAGTTGGCGAGGCCCGCCGTGAAGGTCAGATCGGCCTTGGGCTGGCGACCGTCGCGGTAGAAGCTGGTGACGGACACCGTGCGGTCGGCGCCGTTGGGACGAAGCGCGGCGCTGCTGCCCACGAGCGCGCCACATGAACTGTGCGCCTTTGCCGTGCCGGCAGCAAGAGCGCCGGATGGCGCGAGGAAGATTTCGTGGGCGCGGTCGTAGAACCCAGCCGTGCCATTTCGAGCACAGGGTACGAGGTCAAGCGCAAGCGTCGCGCGAGCCGTGTCGCTCCATGCCTGGAATGAGTACATCGTCGCCGGGGCTGGCACGGCTGCCGAGCCGTTGTTGTTCATGGCGAAGACCATGAGCGGACACGGCGTGGTGAAGTTTGATGCGCCTGCGGAGTGGAGGTCCACCACGGAGACGCCATTGGTCTTCAAACTCGTGTAGTCCATTTCTACAACATAGCGGGTTCCGGTCGACGCCATCTTTCGGGTGTTTGCAATGCCATTGTGATAGTCGTGACGGAAGCCCTGGTCTGTCGTGTGGATCATGACGAACTGGGTGTCCTGGGCTGCCTTACGCGCGCCAAAGAGCGCCACGCCGGACGAAAGGTCGTCAAACTGGAAATCGCAGCGGACGACCGTGGAGCCTGTCGGATAGTAATCTGTGAGGACGTAGGCGCCGTTTGACGCGCTCACGCTTTCCAGCTCGACGAGCGAGGTGTCGGCGGCTATGCGGAAGACGCGGGCGAAAGTCTTGCCGACGGGGATCGTGCCGACAGGGCCGGTCCACGTCGTGTCGCCCGCCGGGACATCGCCAAGGTATTCAAGGTCGTCCCAGTTGCCGATCTGGTTTCCGCCGTCTGCCGCGCCCCAGGCGAGCCAGAGGGAGGAAGCCGCCCCGCTCGCGGGGAATGAGAGGCTGATGGTGGAGAGTCGGCCTCCCGACTCGGTGCTGCCGGTCACCGCGATGTCGCCTGAAGCCGCACTGGCGACCGGGGCGATGAGGAGCGCCGCCGACGCAAGGGCGGACGCGAGGGTGCTGTGCATCTGTTTCATTCGTTTTACTCCTTGGTTTTTGGGGTTAGTATGGAGACGTTGGAAGGATTTTTGATGGAAGCATTAGAGACTGGTGCGCAAAACGGGCTATACATTCGGGCGGCGACGCTGCGGATCGCCTCGATCGTTTCGGGGTATGGCGCGTCCGCGACATCGACCAGCCCGCATTGGAAGTCCTCCCCGTCGCCGCGGCCGGTGAGGGGCTCGTCCATCCACTGGAACCAGTGCGCGCCGACGATGTTCGGCGAATCTATGCAGGCGTTCACGTAGTCGCGGTAGCAGCCGGCCCGTTCGTCCTGGTCGCGCACGGTGACCAGCCCACCTCCGCGCAGTCCGCGATCCCGGGCGCAGAAGTGGAATTCGCCAATGAGAATGGGGCGGTCCTCCGCCGCTGGTGGCAGTTCCTGCATCGGCTCACGCTTGTAGATGTTGACGCTCACCACGTCGCAGAAGCGGGCGCATTCCTCGTAGATGCTGTCGGCCGCGCGGCCCGCGATTCGCGAACCTAGGTAGAGAATGTGCGGAGCAATGGCCTTTACTGCGTCACGCACTGTCGCGTAATACTTGCGTGCGACGGCGCGATGCATCAGCTCCAGGTCGGCGCCGCAGCGCGACTCGTCTGGAACCTTGTCTGCGGCGAGAAAGGCGTCCCACGTCCCGTAGTTGGTCCCCCATGCCGCGTCAAGACTTCCAATATCGCCATATTTCTCCTCCATTAGCCGGCGGAATTCGGCCTTTGCCGGCTGCGACGCCGGAGAGCAGAGGATGGCGCGTCCGAGTTCGCGGGCGTCCTCGCCCCAGTTCAACTCGTTGTCAACGAACCACCCGAGGCACCAGGGGTCTTCGCCCGACCGCTTCGCCAAGTTCTCCGCACCGAGCCGCGCGCTTTCCGCGAACTCCGGCGCGAAGGGATCGACCATCTTGCCCAGCCATCCGTCTGACCCCTCTATTTTCGGCCCCCGCGTGGCAAACGAGGCCGTGTAGGGCAACTTGCGGAGGACGCAGATTTCGGGATCGCTCCAATTGCCAATGGTATTCAGCCCCCATGCGCGCATTCGCACGACGATGCGCTCTATGGTGACAGCTTGCCAGTCAGGACCGTATTTGCGCCGCGCATTCGCGTAGCCGAAGTCGTATGTGCCGTAGGGGACGCGACCAGGGTCGGCGTAGAAACCGCGGGGTGGGCGCGACTCCGCCCGCCAGTGGAACCCACCGAAGACGGGGTCGTCCTTTTCCGGTAGCCACTCGAAAAACCTTTCGCGGAATTCAACACCCGTCCCGCAGGTCAGGCGCACGACATTGACACCATACGAGAAGAAAAGATGTCCGTCGGGATCGACAAGCCACCACCTGCCGTCAATTTTCTCCGTGCGGAAATGTCCAGACACTTCAAGCTGCGGCCCGCTGGCCCAGACACCAAAACGGTCAATGCCGGCAACAGGGCCGCCGCCATTGGCCGCAAGCCAGGCGTCTTCAGCTGTCTTCGCGTCGGCAATGTCGGCGTCGTCGTGCACCTTTCCAGGCCAGTCTTCATGGGCATACTGGCCGTAGCGGTCCACGAACGGAGCCTCAAGAGCCTCGTAGTTCGTGGCATGGGCCGCGGACACGCAAACAAACAGAGCCAGAAATGATGAAAGTCTTTTCACTCTTCACCCTTCACTCTTCACTCTCTCCCATTGTCTCGCCAGGAATCCACTTCGGCCCCACGACGCCATTGGAAGGATAGACGCCGGTTTTCAGGTATTGCAGCACGGCTTGGGCGACCGTTGCGCCAGCTCCCACAGGATCCAGCACCATGCGCGAGAGTTCACGCGGATAAGGCAGTTCGTTGTTCTTGTTTGCCCAGGTGGCGAAGCGGAAATCATCCGGCGCGCGAAGCCCCGCATACGAAAGCGCCGCAAGCGCGCCGGTAGCGATGTTGTCGTCGCCGAAGAAATACACGGCGTCGCGCGAAAGACGTCCGTTTTTGACAAGTTTGGCAAACGCCTCCATGCCCGCGCGGCGGAGAACGGCAAGAGGGCTGTTTGCAAAGTCAACCTTGATCTTCATCCGCCTGACGCGAATCCCATGTGCCTTCAGCGGCGAGAGGTCGCACATCGTCGGATACCAGTTGACCTCGACAACTTCCTTGACGCCAAGCCTGACGCATTCGTTGGCGAAGTCGTCCACGGCGAGGTTGTAGTCAAGCTTCGTGAAGCCAATGGAGCCGTGAGGCGCCTTGTCCATTTCGGCGAACGCTACGAACGGGACTTGCTTCTGGGCGAGATATCGGAACTTTGGCTCGACTTTGTAGAGGGCGATTACGAGATTAACTGAGCGGGAAAGAGTCGCATCGAGACTTGAGAAGTCCATCTTGTGGTCATGCGTCCAGTCAGCGTGAACCTGGGTGAAAAGGTATCCTTCCTCCATGAGCCTGTCGCGAAGGGAACCGGCGAGAACTGACTGCAGGTAGTTGTCGTCCTTGTTTATGCCCACCAGCACCACGTGTCCGCGCCACTGTTTGACATTGCGGTCGCGGACGGTGGGGTGCAGCCCGTGGCGCGTGAGGACGTAGCCCTCGGCGGTCAGGCGGGAGAGCGCAGCCCGCGTCACGATGTGGCTGACGCCGAGAATCGGCATCAGTTCGCGGGTGGAGGGGATCTCATCGCCGACATGCCAGTAGTTCGAGACGATGGCCTGACGGAGCCCATCCGCCACCTGATCGACGAGCGACCTGGCGTCGTTTCGATTCACTGAAAAGGGCAGTTTTCTGACTTTGTCCATGAGTGATCAAGCGAAAATTGTGTCAAAAATTATACACACTATGCACACCATTGTCAAGAGGAGTGAAAAGAAAGGGGAGGTTGAAAGGTTGAAAAGGCTGTGATATGCGCGACGAAAATTTCGTCGCGAAAATTTCGTCGCGAGGCGACCGTTTGTGATATAATGGTTCGCATGAAAATCGAAAACCCTTTCCTGACGCGGGGATACGCCGGCCCCGAATACTTCTGCGACCGCGAGGCTGAAACAAAGCAGCTTGTCGCCGCAATCGCAAACGGCAGGGACGTCACGCTTGTCGCCCCCCGCCGCTACGGCAAGACAGGTCTCATCCACAACGCCTTCCGCGTCCTCGAAAAAGACCACGCCGCCGTCTATCTCGACATCTTCGCCATGGACGACCTCGCATCCTTCGTGCAGGCCTTTTCCTCAGCCGTGGCAGGAAGGCTCGACTCCGCAGCCGGCCGCATTGGAAGAAAGCTCCTTTCTTTCTTCAAGAGCTGCCGCCCGACGATGACGCCCCAGGATGACGGCTCTGTCGTCTTCTCCTTCGATGTCGCGCCATCCCTGGCAAAGGCAACGCTGAAAGAGACGTTCGACTACATCGCGTCCTCCGGGCGGAAGATCGTCATCGCAATCGACGAATTCCAGCAGGTCAGGTCGTTCCCGGAAAAGGGCACAGAGGCGCTTCTGCGAAGCTTCATCCAGTTCGTCCCGAACGCCCACTTCGTCTTCGCGGGTTCCAAGAAGCACATGATGGACGAAATGTTCGTCTCCCCCCAAGGACCGTTCTACCAAAGCACCCAGCTGATGGCGCTCGGCCCCATCGATGCCACGAAATACGCGGCGTTCGCGGGGAAGTTCTTCCGCAAGGCCGGACGCCCCTTCGCCGCCGAGGCGTTCAGGCACCTATACGACAGGTTCGACGGCATAACGTGGTATGTCCAGGCCATTCTCAACCGCGTCTGGGCAGACGGCCACGGGCTTGACTCCGCCGAACGCGCCGACGCGGCCGTCGAAAACCTCGTCGCCGAATCCGGCTCCTTCTTCATCGACCTTCTCCGCAGCCAGACCGCCGCAGAGCAGTCGCTCATGAAGGCCATCGGCAGGGAGGGGGTCGTGGAAGCCATTTCCGCCGGCGACTTCATACGCCGCAACAAACTCCCTGCGGCGTCCACCATACGCTCCGCAGCGGCGAAGCTCATGGAGCGAGACCTCATCTACCGGACGGAAGGCGGCTATGTCATTTATGACCGCCTCTTCGGCACATGGCTTGGAAAACTGTAGTTTCGCGTCTATTTTGCTGTTAAACGCCAATCACAGCGCTTCCATCTTGATATAGGTCGCCCCGACGACGGCCAGGAGGTTGAGAGGTTGAAAAGTTGAAAAGTTGAGAGGTTGTGCGGAGGTAGGCAAGGACGGCATTTGCGGAAAAAAGTTTCCGAATTTACCGCATTTTGACTTCCGAATTTACCGCATTACATTTTCCGAATTTGCTACAATGGAACTTCCGAATTTGCCGCAATGAGTCTTCCCCTCCACCCTACACCCTACACCATTCTTGCCCCAATCTCCAAGGCGCTTGCGCCAAACTTCCCGGGCGCTTGCGCCAAACTTCCAAACCTCTAAACTTCCTCTACACCTACACCTTCCCCCTACACCTACAACTAGTCCCTACACCTACCCCCTAGCCCCTAGCCCCTAGTCCCTATCCCCTACCCCCCATGAACACCCCCACTGAAACAAATCCCAGCGACCGCCGCGCAATCCCAATCGACACGCTTCCCCTAGCCTGCCACGAGGCCGCGCCCGTCCCCGGCCACGCGCCAAGCCTCCTGCCCGATGGCCATGACCTGCGTCTCGTCTGGAACGACGAGTTCGACGGCGACGCCCTCGACACATCGAAGTGGGGCTACCGCACCAACTTCTGGGGCCGCCGCGCCCACTGGTTCGCCATGCCCGAGGATGGCGCCGTCGAGGTGCGCGACTCCCTCTGCAGGCTGAAGCTTCTCAAGAAGCCAGACGGGCAGTTCGTCTCGCCGCAACTTCAGACCGGCGAACTGCTCTGGGACATCCCGCATGTCGAAAACCCCACGGGCTTCTGGCCGCTGCCAAAGCGCGAACCCCCGAAGTTCACGCACCGCTACGGCTACTACGAATGTCGCTGCCGTCTCCAGCGCATGCCAGGATGGTGGTCGGCATTCTGGATGCAGACGCCAATGCAGGGCTGCTGCCACGACCCGCGCTTCGCCGGCATCGAGCACGACATCATGGAGTCCTTCGACCCCGGCGAAGTGATTGTGGCGTCCTTCCACCTCAATGGCTACGGAGCCGAATACAGGAACTTCCACATCCCCGCCGTCTATGACGAGGAGCCGAAGTTCAACGGCAAGGCCAATCTGGCCGTTGACACCGATGGCTTCCACACCTTCGGAATGCTATGGGAACCGGACGGCTACTCCATCTTCGTTGACGGCCGCCTGCGCGGCCGCAACGACAAGGCCGTCTCGCAAGTCCCCGAATTCCTCCTCATCTCCACCGAGGCGAAATGGTATCGCAACGACCACATGACCGGCAAGGGCGTTCCGGAACTCGAAGCGGCGGCCGCCGCAGGCGACGCCTTCGAAGTCGATTTCGTCCGTGTCTTCGACCTCCCCTCCCCCCTCTAGCCCTCTTGCCCCAATCTCCAAGGCGCTTGCGCCAAACTTCCCGGGCGCTTGCGCCAATCTTCCAAACCTCTAAACTTCCACCTCTTCACTCCCATGAACGTCCGCATTGAAGAATCCTGGAGGCAGCGTCTCCAACCTGAATTCGACAGCCCCTATTTCGCGCAGCTCGCCGAATTCGTCCGTGGCGCATACCGCGCCGGAACCGTCTATCCGCCGCCGGGACGCATCTTCGAGGCATTCAACCTCACATCCTTCGATGCAGTGCGGGTCGTCATAGTAGGCCAGGACCCCTACCATGGCCCCAACCAGGCGCATGGGCTCTGCTTCTCCGTGCAGCCGGGAATCGCGGTGCCGCCATCGCTCCAGAACATCTACAAGGAACTTGAAGGCGAATACGGCATGTCCTACATGAACCGCAACGGCGATCTGCGCCACTGGGCGCAGCAGGGAGTCCTGTTGCTCAACGCCACGCTAACCGTGGCGGCTGGGCAGGCCGGAAGCCACCAGGGACGCGGCTGGGAGCGATTCACCGACGCCGCGCTGCGGGTGCTGGCCGATGAGCGCGAACACCTCGTCTTCATGCTCTGGGGATCCTTCGCGCAGCGCAAGGGGGCCTTCATCGACCGCAGCCGCCACCTGGTCCTCGAAGCGCCGCACCCCTCGCCGCTCTCGGCCTTCCGCGGCTTCATCGGCTGCAACCACTTCAAGCTCTGCAACGAATACCTGGAGCGCAACGGCCAGAAACCAATCCAGTGGTAATTGATCGCGCCCCAGCGGCTCAACTATCCACCGCCACAATTGCGCACCGCCCCAACGGTTCAACGGCTAATCGCCGCAGCTCCGTCTCCTCTTCCCATCTCGGTGTCACTAGACAAAAGACATTCATTCCTCACCGTAATCTTGCAATTCGTTTTCCGTTGTGCTATCCTTGATTCCATGAGATATTCATTGCACCAGAGGAGGGCTTTTTCCGAAGCCTTCGACATCCTCAACGGGCGCGACGCGCTGTGCCTCGTCGCGTCGACCGCCCTGTCCGGCGCGAAGGCCGGAGGCAACTTCGCAAACGACCACAGCGCATACGGCAGGGCGCCCGCCGCCTCGGACATGTGCTTTGCGCTGATGGGTGCTCTCGTCGCCGCCGGTGGCGTCTCGGTGGTGCTTGGACTTTGGGCGCTGGGCAAGATGACAGGGGGACTTCTTGCGAAAGTGCGGAGACCGGCGTACTACCCGCAGGAGCGCGGCCGCAGGGAGAGGCTCGCGCGGGAGCGGCGTCGCGTCCGCGACCGCTTCACCACAGGCGCGTGCCCCAAACCGGACGAACTGCTAGCGCAATACGCTAAGGCGCGGACGGGGGCGCGCGAGGCCCTGCGGTTCGGCTCAATGCTTTGCGACCTGGAGGCCTACTGCGACAACTCCCTGCTGCGGAACGAGGACGGCGAGATCGTGGGGCGCAACTCCGGGGTGAAGGGGTGGCTCGGTGAGAACTGCCCCGGGCTGCTTGCGCATTACAAGAACGCAATGCGTTACAAGGGGCTGGCGGAGAAGTTCCGGCAGGCGGCCGGGGCCGCAGACCCAATCCCAGCAGCGGCGTTGGCGGGGGAGAATCCCGGCGACGCGCTGCGGCTGCTGTGCGGCGGCAGGAGCCGCAAGGTCACGGTACGAATGAAGAAGGCGAACGGGCACCGCGCCGGGATGACGGTGAGCGGGACCTACGCGCTGGAGGCCGGCGCGCTGGAGGCGGCGTGGAAGCGCGCCCGCGAGATGCTCAAGGAATGCGAGGGGAAAAACGATGCAAGACTACGGTGCGGAAAGGAAACTGCCGGAGGGATGGCTGGCGGGAAGACGCCTGGGAATGGCGCGACGGAAGCTGTCAATAGACCACGGAGCGGAAAGGAAATGAAGAGGTGGGGCGAAGTGGCGCGGCTGGAGAGGGTTGTCGAGGAGAGGCTGGGGGAAGTGCCGACGAGGGGATTTGCGTGGTCGAAGTGGCGGATTGGCGTGACTGCGGCGAGCGACGGCGATATTCGATTGGCGAGCGCATAGCGACGGCAGCGGATTGGAAGACACGTGGTGAGTGGACTTGATGTGATAGACTACGGTGCGGAATTAAAAAGCGCGTAGCGCTGCACGGAGGTTTTTGAAGTGCGCCGCACGAAGGCCTAGGACGTGCATTGCGCGGGGATTTGGCGAGCGCGTAGCGGGGATTGCTACTCGACAATGAAAGTCGTCGCTTTGATTTTTGGCGGGCCAGGGGTGAGGTCGAAGATACGACCGGGTTCGGTGGCGTCGCCTGGATAGAAGAGCATCTTGACGGCGTCGTCCCTGATTTCGAGGCGGTAGTGGCCGGCCGCCATGCTGAAGAAGTATTCCCGCAACCCCGCCTTGAAGAAGGCGATGTCGGCATCGTATTCGGCACGAAGCGAGGACGAGACTTGCTCGCGCCGATAACTGCCGTATTGCGATGGACGGTTGTGGATCGGCTCGGCCGTGGCGAGCGCGGCGTCCTCCCAGACGGAGTTGGCCGTGAATTCGGTGTAGCCGCCCCATTGGTTCTCGTTGCGGTAGAAAGCCGTGGTGTGCGTGTGGCCGGAGAGGATAATCGCCCGGCGCCGCGAAATGGCCTCGAAGAGTTCGGGAACGCCCTCGCCATTGCCGCCCTTGCCCGTCCAGGCGCTCAGTCGCCAGCGCCAGTTGGTGCTGTCGTAGGCGGTGAAGGGACCGTGCGTAACGAGGAAGACGTAGCGCGCTTCGGGATCGGACAGCACTTCGGCGGCGACATCGAATAGGCTTACCTTCTCGAAGTCGCAGAATATCCAACGGTCGTCGTCGATGCGGACGGAGAAGAGCGGGAAGGCAACCTCTTCGCCGAGTTCTCGGGTGAGAAGCGTCTCCGCCCAGTCGAAATAGACGCCACGGCCGTTTGGAGAATTGCGGTAGTCGTGGTTGCCGACGAGAGTGAGGAAGGGCAACGCGGAGGCGTAGGGGGCGCGGGTGGCGGCGAGGGCGTCGTCGAGCATCTGACGGTGAACGCCGTCATCATAGCAGTCGCCCTGCGCCAAGTCGCCGAGCTGGAGGAGGAAGCGGGTGGGAAGACTCGTGCAATAATGCACGAGCGCGGGACTGTCTGTCGCCACTGCCGCGCTGGCGGCGAGGAGCGAGGGGATGCGGTCGCGCCACATTTCGCCGTTGCGGCGGAACTCCTCGTGCTGCGTCGCGGCGTATTGGCTGCTTTCGTCGTAGTTGGCATGGTATGTCGATTCGGGCAGCGCGTCGAAGTGCAGGTCGCCGAGAACGGCCACGGCGTATGCGCCGCGGCCTTCGGCTGCATCGCGCCAGGCAGATGAGCCGGCGGGGACAACCGCCTCGCCACGAAGGGCCGAGACGGCGGCGGTGCCGGAGATGGCCACGCCCCCGGCGAGGGAATCGCCGAATCCGGCGGCGGGCAGCCACACCGCGCCGGTGGCGAAGCGCAGGCGGGAAAGGCTCTGCGCCCCGGCGGAAACGCCGGGGTTGCCACCCGCCAAATACGAGACCATCGGCGTTGCGCCGCTGAAGTCGAACTCGGCGGCGGCGTGGATGGGGGCGGTCGCCGTCCCATCCACGGCCGACGCGAAGGTCGGCCCTCCCAGGGCCACCCAGGCCGGCGCGCCATTCACGACGGCGAGCCCCCGCAGGGAGAGCGAGCCGTCGTCCTCCTCCACGACGACGAGCGCGGCGCGGTCTCCTCGCTCGATTGTCTCTTCGAGAAGTCCGGGGAGTTTCGATGGCAGGTAGCCGCCGTAGGGAGAGAGCGTAACATCCACGCGGGGGCGTCCGTCGCGGCTGGAATAGGCCTCGAAGACGCCCGGCGAGGCGGGGCGAATGGGCCAGACGCCGCCGGAGCGGACGGCCACCTGCCGCCAGCGGCCTCCCTTGATCGCATTTGAAGCCGAATCGGCGGAGAACCACCTGGAGTAGGGTGGCGGCGCATTGGTCGTCCAGTTGAGCGTGTAGCGCCCGGCGGTGGCGGAGACAATCGCTTCGCCGAAGTAGCCGGGTTCGGCGACGGAATGGATTTTCGCGGCGTCGGCCGTATTCGTGAAGGAGAAGATGCGCCCGTTGGCGGCGTTGGTCGAGGAGATCGCGGCCTCGCCGACAATCGCGAGAGGGTCGCTCTGGACGACGGCGAAAAGAGTCTCGTCGAAGTCGGGATATGTGTTGACGCCTCTTATCACCACCGTGTCTGGCGACGACGGTGGCGGCATGACGAAAATGCCGTTCGCGATGTCGCGGGGAGAGGAGTCCTCGTATGCGTTCACGTAGCCGCCGTGCGCGGTTGTCCCGCCACGGAAGAAGTTCCGCAGGCTTGGGCAGGACTCGCTCCAGATTGTGGCGCTGCCGCCGCCGTCAAGTTCGCCGACCTCGTTGCAGCCTAGGTCGATCATAATCTGGTAGGCATCGACATCTCGGAACGGAGAGTCGCCGATTCCAAGAACGCCGTCATAGACGGTATTGGAGAAGAGCACGAGATTCGTTGCGACGCCGACGGCGTTGGTGCCGATGCCGATGAGCGTGCGGTAGTAGTAGTTGCGACTCTGGTAGTTGCCGATGGTGGTGGAGAAGTCGAAGCCGTCAACGGAGCTGCCGCCGCCAACGGGGTTGATCTGGCCAGCCCTGACGGGGTAGTTCTGGTAGTTGGTGCGGACGGCGTTGCGGACTTTCCTGCCGAGGGCGTTGACCTGCCACGACTGCGTGGGGTCGCCGCCGGGGTAGCCCGCCGCGCAGTCGAGCTTGCCGTGGTAGAGGTTGTGGTCGCCGAGTTCGGCGATGTAGCAGTAGTCGGTGGAGTTGCCGTCGCTCCAGCCGCCATGGACGCGGCGGCTGTTTGAGATGGTCATGCCCGTTGGGCGCGCCACTTGATAGTCCATGTTCAAGTAGTCGCCGTTGATGCCGGCGATGGGGGCGACGCCTCCCTCGGCGAAGATATTTTCGGCCATGTCGCCCAGCGTGGCGCGGCTGGCGCCGTCGGCGTTGGTGTCGCCCAGCCATGCACGGAGACGATAGCCCTTCGAGAGGTCGAAGACGAATGCGGAGCCGTAAACCTTGTTGCTGTCCTTGCTGTCGTAGCGCACGAAGGTGACGCCCTCGCGGCCGTTCCAGTTGCGGACAACGGTGGCGGTGAAATCGGAGGTGCTTGCTGCGGCCTGGAAAGCCGCAGCAAAAATGAAAAATGCAAAATGTAAAATGTTAAATTTCATAATTGGTCACCTCCTGGGATTCTAGATTATCTAGAGCATCTAGAATGTCTAGAGCATCTAGCCCCCTACCAGAACCTGATCACGACGCCGTCTTCCCATGGCCGTTCGGCGCCATGGGAGAGGGCGCCCGTTCCGCAGTTGCGGAACCAGGTCTCCGAAACGCGGTCCCAGAGCGCCACCTCGTCGTAGATGGTTTTCGCCGGGACGAAATCGCGGACAAGCTGGTAGTCGCCGTTGCCGTCCTTCTGCCAGAGCTTCAGCGAATATACACGGGCGGCGCAGAAGCAGTCGGCCGTTCCGCCGTAGTTGCGGGCGAAGAGGAAGAGGGGTATGCCGTTTACGACGGGGCCGGCTTCGCTCAGGCTACGGCTCGAATCGAAGACCCATTCTCCGTTGTCGAACTTCTGAATGGAGGAGGTCTGCGCCCCGGCATCGAGCTGCGCGGTCACGCGATACCGCACTCCCGTGCTCTGCTGGACGCCGACACCGCTGCCGTCCTGGACTGTCGGCGATCCCGTTCCGTATCCGAATCGCTGCATTCCCTCGTAGGAGCTGTACGGGAAGAAGCGGAAATCGCCACTGTTCTTGCGGGCGCCGCAGAAGACTCCGTCCTTGGGAATCGCGACCCACGCCATGTCGGCGAACATGCGAATGCCGTCGTCGCCATTGACGCCGAGGCTGATGTAGTCATCCGTGCCGTCGGACTCGGCATAGGCGTAGCGCACGGTGGGCGGTGTGACCTTGACTTCATTGGTGATGTTCCCGCGGATGAAGGCCGTCGAAGTCGCGGAGCCGAAGAACTTGCCGCTCACGGCATCGTAGAGGCCGACGACGCCATTTTTGATGGCGGGGAGGTAGCGACGCACGGCATCGAAGCCGCCGGAGCCATTTTTGCGCATGATGTCAAGACTGTATAGTTTGGCCGATGACTTTTGCTGGGGGGCGAGTCCGTTGTTGACGGCGAAAACGTAGAGGTTGTAGCCGAGGTCGATGTCGCCATGCTCGGAGTAATTAGAACGATCGCTTGCGCTGAAGGTCGCAGTCCCGTCCTGGTAAAGCTCGAGCGCCGAGGAGTCGGAGAAGTCTGCGACAATCTCGCTGCGCACCCCGCTTGTGAACGCAACGGCGCCGCCGGTGTTGCCGCGCGAGTCGAGGCCATAGCCGACAAACGGCTTCTGGTTGTACATGTGGACCATCAGGAAGCGGGAACTGTTCGGGTTCGCCTTGCCGTCGCGCGCGCCAAGAATGGCCCAGTCGGTGCTGGTGGTGATTGTGCCAACCCAGGAGAAGTCGGCAATGGCTTTCAGGCCGGTTTCGGCATTAACCTCCGTGTCGATGTATTGTGCGCCACTGGACTGGATGTAGTCGAGGAAGGCGTCGGGCATGCCGTAGTCGGCGGCGGCAGCCGTGGTGGACGACGTTTCGACAAAGAGTGCCGTCGGTAGGGCGGTGCCCGGCGTCGAGAAATCCGCGCCAGTGCCGCCGTTGTAGAAGTAGCCGCCTGACACGCGGTCGTACATGGCGGGTTTGTCGTTCGTGTCGAGGCATGGGACGAACTCACGCTTCAGGTTGCCGTCGAGCCAGATTTTCGCAGCGTAGATTTTCGCGCTGGCAGTTTGGAATACATCTGATCCGTATTTGTTGGCGGCAAAGAGATACATGTCAAGGCCGGAATCGAAATCGGAGACTTCTGACATGGGGGTTCCCTTGACTTCACCATCGACATAGAAGGCCTGTTCCCCATTTTTAAGAACTGCGCGAACATGATAGCGCGTGCCGACGACAATATCGACATCCGAACTCTTTTTGCACCAATAGCTGGCCGGATCGCCATCATTTCGAAGCCAGCCTTTCCACCATCTGTTATTTGCCCAGTGGACGGGGAAGAAGCGAGTGTCGCCCGAATCCTTGCGGCAACCGAGAATGGTTTTGTCTCCCATCGAGACGGCGGCAACGTCGATTTCGGCCTCGACGCCGACCTTGCCGCGGACTTGCGTATTGATGTACTGGCTTCCGTTGGACTGGAGGTATTCGACGCGGGTGGCGCCGTCGGGGATTTCCGGCATGAGGAGGAAGTAGCGCAGGTGCGTTACAGTTGAACCCCAGCCGGCGGGGAGCGCAACGGTGCGCGAGGTATCGGCTGCGGCTACGTTGCCGAGAACCTCGAACGAATCCCACGTGTTGGTGGTGGCGCCGCCGTCCTCGTCGCCGTAGCAGACCGCGAGTTTGTATGCCTTGCCGTCGGCGTCGCCGAAGGCAATTTGCGCGGTAGTCTCGCCTATGGAGACGACTGACACGGTGCGGGCGGCGGTCGGGATGGCCGCCATTGTTGCGGCTGCCGTGGCCGCGATTATAGTTGCAGACAGTTTGTTCATGCTTTGTGTTCTCCTTTGGAAAATCGTCCGGGGTCGGCGCGTCGCCTACTTCAAGATGTAGAACGTCGATGCCTTGGCGTATGTGACGCGGAGGTTGTCGATGAGCGCGGCCGTGGGATCGTCAGCTCCACCGCCGTATGTTCCGGGAACTCCGTTTGCCGCCAAGCCGACGGAAGAGATCTCGCCGCGCGGGAAGGCCGGGAGCGCGATGCCGGCGATGGTTGCCACAAGGAAGCCATCGGCCGCATCGGCGGCTGGGGCGGCCGCACCTTGGTCATAGACCTTCACGGAGACCGTTCCCGATCCCTGGTCGGCCTTCGCGCGAAAACGATACCAGTGCGAAGTGTCGGCCGCCGTCAAGAATGACGGCGCACAGGACATGCCGGCCTGCGTTCCGGCGGCGAAGGTGACGTTAGTGTAGGCGCCGTATGATTTCTCGCCCGAATTCTCGGCAAAGCCGAAGAAGATGCGCGGGGCGTCGCGCCAGCCGCTGGCGCCCGCGAAGTAGCCGGAGCCACCGAACTCGACGCCAGCGAAGGCGCTCTGGCGCGAGAAGCGCGAAGGCGGGCGGATGTCTGCCGCGAAGTCGGCCGTGGAGAAGCCGTTCACCACGTCGTCAAGCTCGCGCACCACGACGCCGGTGCCATAGTTCATTCCGGCGAGCGCGGCGACCTTGGCGGACGCGCCGCCGTTGCCGTTGTTCGCACCGTCATTCCTGACGGCGACAATCGTTCCATTGGCCGCGCCGCGCGCCACCCAGCCGTCCGCTCCCGCCGTGCCAACTCCTGCGGAGAGCGCCGCCGCTTCGCACGGAGTGCGGCGTGTGGAGCGCGTGAAGTCGCAACTGAAGAGCTCGAGGCCGTCGGAGCCGTCGGCGTTCACCAGGCAGACGCGGAGGTTGTCGAAGCAAGGGAACTTGCCGAAGTTGTAATCGACGCCGTCGATGGTTTGCGGACCGTAGGCGTTGTAGTCGCCATGTCCCTGCGAGGCGATGAAGAGCGAGTCAATGGAGGCGGGGGCGTCGGTCATAAAGGCGAGCGACGATTTCGATGCAATGGGCTCAAGGGCCGAGATGTCGTAGTCCATCGACTCGCCCTTCCTACCGTAGTTGTATGCGGCGAACTCGTAGGTTTTGGCGTCGAGGTCGGCGGTGACGACGAAGCGGTGCCAGTAGCACATTGAGGCGGCGGTCGACGGCGAAAAGATCGCCTTGAGCGTTCCCGCGCCATAGCATACATTGCCTGGGTTGTATTCGTTGTTCGCAGACCCGTTCATGTAATAGCCCGCGCCGCAGACGGCCTTGCCCTTCCAAAGGGTGTCGCGCGAGGTGGAGCCGGTGTAGGTGGCCGTTCCCATGCCGCCGCCGGAGAGGAAGCACATGGCGAACGCCTCGGTGTAGTTTCCCATCACGCTCTTGCGGCCGGGGAAGATGTCGAAGTAGAGGCGGACCTTGCCGTTCGTGACGGTCGTTCCAAGCGGGACGGAGAGAACGCCGAGTGTGCTTTTCTTCGTGATGCGCAGCACAGCGCCGTTCGTCCAGCCGTAGCCGCCATTCTTGTTTGGGTCTAGCAGCGAGAATAGCGCGCCACCAGCGCGGCGGCGCCAGCCGTCCACGCCAAGGCACTCCGCGTCGTTGGAGCCTGTCGCGGGCATGAACTCCCCGCAGCTGGACTCGCCCACGTCGTAGTTGTTCTCCCATGTGCCATGGTCATATATGGCGGATATGATGGAGTTCGTCAACGGCGTGAGCGAGTAGCCGTCGAAATCGTTGGCGTATGCAGTGGGCGTTGCCGCGCCGCCCGCCGTGGCAGTCCTGGCCACGGCCGCAGCAATTAAGAAGGACGAATAAACTATGAATTTGCGCATGGTGTTTTCCTCCAAATTTACGGCATCCATTCTACGCTTTTGGCACTTATAAAAATACACCGATTTGCGGAAAACTTTTTTCCTGTTTGCGACAATGGGCAGGACATGGTAGAATGGGGGCATGAAACGCGAAACAACACCAAAAGTCGCGCTGTTCGTCTCGCTTACGCTCAAGGGTGGGCGCTCGACCGTGCGCGGGATCCTGGACTACGCGGCGAAGCACGGGCCGTGGTTCTGCCTGTTCATGGAGGGGCGCCCGAAGGAGCAGTTTCTCGAACTGGCGAAGGACCGCGACATTGCTGGCGTGATCGTCACCGGCCTCACACGGCTTGGGGTCCGCGACATCAAGGCGTTCAAGGCACCGGTCGTATTCGTGGAGCCTTGGCCGGAAATGATCGCGCCGGACTTTCCGCTGAGGAACGTCCCATGGGTGGGGCGCGACTCATACGCAATCGGCGTGATGGCGGCCAACTACTACCTCCAGCGCGGATACAAGTCCTTTGCATTCGTCGGTGAGCCTTACGGCAAATATTGGAGCGCGGAGCGCCGGCGCGGCTTCGAGGAGACGCTTGCCAAGGACGGATTTGGCTGCGCGGCGCATGACCGCTTCACCGAGCGTGAAAAACGCAGCTGGCCCGCCGAACGCATGAAACTCGTCCGCTTTCTGGGAGGGTTGCCTAAGCCGACGGCGGTTTTCGCGCCGATGGACGGGCGGGCGCGTCTCGTGCTGGAGGCGTGCCTTACGGCCGGCATCAAGGTGCCAGAGGAGATCGCCGTCCTTGGCGTTGACAACGACACGCTCCTCTGCGAATCGACGGTGCCGACGCTTTCGAGCATCCATACCGGCGGCTTCAGGCGCGGGCGGATCGCGGCGGAAATGCTCGATGACCTCATGCATGGGCGCGAGCCTCGCGAGCTCTGCGTTTCCCTGCCCCCGAAAACCGTCGTGACACGCGGATCCACGGGCTACGACGCGATGAAGGACCCAGTTATCGCGAAGGCGGTCTCCTTCATCAGGAACCGCGCCAGGAGCGGTGGTGTCGGCGTGGAGGACATAGTCCGGGCCGCCGGATGCTCGCGGCGTTATCTGGAACGGCATTTCCGCGAACGGCTTGGACGCTCCGTGCGCGACGAGCTGGTACGCGAACGCATCGAAAACGTCAAGGCGCTGCTCCAGGACAGCGACCTCACGATTGGCGAGATTACGGAAGCCACCGGCTTCGCGCGCGACAGCCACCTGGCCTTTCTCTTCCGCAAGGTCACCGGCAAGACGATGCTCCAGTGGCGTCGCGAAAACCGCGAGGCCCAGGACGAGTAGCGGCCGCTTCCCCTAGGCACATGGCCATCGCCCGCTACGCCTGTCAGCCAATCTTCAGCCCTTCCCTTTCGACGTCCTCCACACGTGGAGTATCGCCACAAGCAGTGCCGACGAGGCGAGCCACACCGCAATCGGCGCGGCATTTTCACCAAAGAGGTGCGAGGCGCCGGGGGCGAACATTTCGCCAAATTTCTTCAGCACGCCCTTGAACTCATGGCACATGTAGGCCATCAGCGAGGTCTGCCCGAAGAGGATGAACAGCCAAGTCCCCCGACGCAGCTTCATGATGTCGGCAAGAAGATAGAGCGCGGCAAGCGCCAGGCAGCACCACCCCATCGCCTGCGCGGAGAAGGTTAGCGTGAAGATGTGCTTTATCGGCGGTATGACCGGAGAGAGCGCCCATCCTCCGGCCAGCAGCGCGGCACCAAGGACGACAAGTCGCCAAAACCGCCGCATCGGCGGCGCATCGGAGCGGAGTATCTCTGTCGCCCATACGCCGCAGAGGGTCATCGCGCCGAACATCGGAATCGTCGCCCACCAAGAGTAGCCAGGGTCGGCAAGCGCCGCCGCCTGCGAGCCATTCGGAGTCAGCAGCACCAGCGCCCGCTGCTCCAGACGCGTGGCGGCGTTTCCATCGATGGTGTAGTCGCCGCCGAAGTGCAGGAATGCCGCATATATGGCCGCGAGAGCAAATGGGATGGCTATCCGCATCTTCCGCGATTTGACGCAAAGCGCCAGCGCCGCCACGAGGTAGCCGCTCGCGATTGCCTGAAGGGTGTTGTTGAAGGGGTTTATCAGGAGCGCGTCAAAGGATAGCAGCCGCCCCTGCGCGATCATGCCAAGCCCCCAGAGCAGCGCCACGCGCGAGGCGACGTGCCTCCAGTATTTCCACCCTGCGCGTCCGTTCTCCATGCGCTTTGAGAGCGCGAATGGCATCGCTGCCCCGCACATAAAGATGAACAGCGGCATGATGATGTCCCAGAGAGTGAATCCACCCCAGTAGTGGTGGAACTGCCGCGCCACGCCATCCGGCAGAGGCTTCACGGCGTTGACCGCCGTGGCCAGCGGGCCGATTACGGTCAGCAGGAACATGTCAAGCCCGCGAAGCAGGTCAAGCGAGTAAAGGCGTTCGCGGGTTGATGCGGTGTCGTTGTCTTTCATGGTTCTATGCGCCGCCGGTCGTGAGGTCGAGCATGGGGCGCAGGACGGCGAGGGCCACGGCCAGCACGGCCGCGCCGACTGCCGCCACAAGCGCAGGCTCCAAAAGCGAGAGGAAGCGTTTCAGCCTCCGCTCGTATTCGGCGCGGGAGCGGTCGGCCGCGCCTGAAAGCATCTCGGCGAGGGCGCCGGTCTTTTCGCCGACGGCCATCCATGCGGAGAGGACAGGCGCAATCGGCACCACTCCGGAAATGGCACGTGAGAGCGGTTCGCCGCCGCGCACCGCCTTCTCGGCGTCTCTGGCCAGCGAGGCGACCAGGGCAGAACCCGTGGCCTCGCCCGAGGCGACGATTGCGTCCTGCGGCGACAGCCCCGCATCAAGAAGAAGCGACATTGTGGCGGCGTATCGGGAGGCCCAGAGCTGCGGCAGCAGCCTCCGCGCCACCGGCAGCGAGAGCAACAGGCGTTCGCGCCTGATTGCCGCCTTGCCGCCATCGCGGGCGCGGCGCGAGAGGGTTGCCGCGAATCGCCACCCGGCCAGCGCGAGAAGGAGGATCGCGCCGGTCGCAACTGGCGCGGCAAGGCGCAGGGCGCGAACTGATGCCGGAACTGCCCCGGCGGGGAAAAGCGCCGCCGCGCGCGGCAGTATCACGAAGGCCACCACGCCTAGCAGAAGCAGCGCGAAGCAGAGGATGGCTCCGGGGTATGCAAGCGCCGAGCGGACATTCTCCCGGACTCGCCTGTCGGCCTCCATGAAGGAGGAGAGCCGCACAAGCATCTCGCCCTGGGCGCCAGTCTTTTCCGCAATGTCAAGCGCCGCCCGCTCGAATGGCGGCAGCGCCGGGGCCACTGTTGCCACTGCGCCTTCAAGGGCCTGTCCTGCGAGGATTGCGTCGGCGACGGCCAGGATCGCGCCACGCGAGCGCCCCTGGGCGTCGTCGGCCAGAAAGCGCAGCGCCTGCGCCATCGGGAAGCCCCCGTTGAGGAGCATCCCCAGGTTCTCGTAGAAACGGATTCGCCACGCGAAGTCGGCCACGCCATCGAGCGCAGGGGCGGAGACGTCTTCGGCGACTATGCCATCTGCGGAAAGCGCCTGTCGGGCGGCCTTTGGCGACTCGGCCTCGACATATCCGCTCCGGCGGTGGCCGGCGGCATCTGCGCCCGAATATTCATAGACGGCCATTAGGCGAGGACCCCCGCTACTTCGTCGAGGTCTGTTTCACCGGCGGCGACTTTGGCAAGGGCGTCGCTGGCCATCGGGAAGAAGCCTTTCGGCCCGGCGGCTTTGCGCAGCGCGACCGCATCCCCTGCCCCGTCGCGCACCTGCGCCGCGACGGCCTCCGTGCAGAGCATCAACTCGAAGATGCCGGAGCGGCCCCGGTGGCCGCCGAAGCAGCGATCGCAGCCTGTGGCGGTGAATACGCCCTTTTCGGCGAGACACCCGCGCCACGCATCATCGACAAATGGCCGCGCCAGCGCCTCCGGCGACGGCGCGACATGGCGGCGGCAGTGCGGGCAGAGCCGCCGCACCAGTCGCTGCGCCAGAACGCCACGCAGGGACGACGCCACCAGATATGGCGGAACGCCCATGTCGGTCAGACGCACCACCGCCGATGGCGCGTCGTTTGTGTGGAGGGTAGTTAGGACGAGATGCCCGGTGAGCGATGCGCGGACCGCAATCTCGGCCGTCTCCGGGTCGCGCGTCTCGCCGACGAGGATGACATCGGGATCCTGGCGGAGAATGTGGCGCAGACCGCTTGCGAAAGTGAGGCCGATTTTCGGCTTCACCTGCATCTGGCCGATGCCCGGGAGTCGGTATTCGACTGGATCCTCGATGGTGAGGACGTTGCGGGTGGCGGAGTCTATTTCTCCGAGGGCCGCGTAAAGGGTGGTGGTCTTGCCCGAGCCGGTTGGCCCGGAGATGGCGATGATGCCGTTGGGCGCGGCCACGAGCGAGCGGAAGGCGGCGAGGACGGTGCCGTCCATGCCTAGGTCGCCAAGGGGGAGATGGGCGTCGGCGCGGTTGAGGAGGCGCAGGACTATGCGCTCTCCCGCTGCGACGGGTATGGACGATATGCGGATGTCTATCGCGCGGCCGCCGAGTTTCACCTCCGCCATGCCGTCCTGGGGCAGTCGGCGCTCGGAGATGTCCATGCCGCCCATAACCTTGAGACGCGAGACCACGGCGTCCAGTGCGCCTTCGGGCGGTGGCTCGCGGCGATGGAGGACGCCATCCAGGCGGAAGCGCGTCACCGCGCCGTCGGCGAAGGGTTCGATGTGAATGTCGGATGCGCCCTCCGCGAGGGCGCGGAGGAGGAGGGCGTCGATGTAGCGCGTGGCCGGGGCTGCGCCGGTGGTGGCGGGGCTTCGCGCCCCGCGCCCTGCGCTGGCGCAATCTGAAGGACTGAGCCGACAGGACGGGAAACCGCTTGTCGCTTGTCGCTTGTCGCTTGTCACTGCGCCCATTGCCTTCGCGCCCGTCGTTCCGGCGCGGCCCAGCGCCGCCTCAATGGCGGCGCGCGGTGCGACTGCCGGCTCAAAGGCGCATCCGGCGGCGCGGGAGGCGCTCTCAAGCGCCTCGATGTCGTCGGGTGCCGCCGTGAAGAGGATGTCGCGGCCTCCTATCCGCGCCGGAAGGAGGCAACGCGAACGCGCCCACGCTGCGGGGAGCGTCCGCGCATCCATCAGGAATGCGTCGGGAATCTCCCCGTAGTAGGCTAGGCCGAGCGTCTCAGCCAGCGCCTCCAGAGCGGCGGCCTCTTCGGCGGCGTCCATGGCGACGATGCGGTTGCGCCGCCTTAGGCGAGCGCCTGGTCGAGGGCGGCCGTGATCTTCACCTTGGCCGTGATGCCAACGAACTGTCCGGCGAGCTTGCCATCCTTGAGGACGAAGAGTGTGGGAATGCTCTGGATGCCGAAGCGGACGGCCAGCTGCTGCGCCTGATCGACATCGACCTTGCAGACCTTTACGCGGCCAGCGTAGTCGTTGGCGATTTCGTCAATTACGGGCCCCATCTCGTGGCAGGGTCCGCACCATTCGGCATAGAAGTCAATGAGGGCCACGCCGGAACCGGTCTCGGCATCGAAGTTGTCGTTCGTGAGTTTTATCATTTTGTGTCTCCTGAAAAATACGAGACTATTATCTCATATTTTCAAATGTCAAAATGATTCGGCGCCACGCCGACCTGTGAAAGCAAGGCGGATTAGTTCCAGAAAACGCGGATCTTTCCGCCAGTATTGCTCAGGGTGGAACTGGAAGCCGTAGATCGGCAGCGTTTCGTGCTCGATGGCCTCGATGACGCCGTCGCCCTCCGAAACCGCTGTGACGCGGAAGCCGGGCGCGACCTCGCCGCAGCACCTCTTATGCGAGGAATTGACCTGGAGCCGCCCTTCGCCGAAGACAGCCGCCATCAGCGAACCGCCAGGCGCGACTGTGACGAAATGCTCGGCCATCAGCCCGGTGCGCAGGCGCAAGGGGACATCCTTGTGGACGAGCGCCACTTCCTCCGGCACATACGCGAGCGTGCCGCCGAAGCAATGGTTAATGCGCTGGCAGCCGTGGCAGATGCCGACGACTGTGAGCCCGCGCTTGACCGCGAGTTTCAGGATACGGTCCTCGTAGGCGCAGCGGCGTTCGTAGTCCTGTTCGCCGATACCGCCGCCGACCATCACGGCGTCGCAGCGCGCCAGGAACTCGTCGGCGGCGCTGTCGTCCATTTCTGGAAGCGCGACGGGCAGAAGCCCGGCCGCGAGAAGCGCCTCCGTCATGCTGCGCTTCACGGAGACGACGCCGTTCGTCTGGAGGTAGTCGGGGATGGCCACGACCATGCGGCGCGATGCGGCACCCTCCTGAGGGGCCGCGTCTGGCGCTGCAAGCGAGATGCGGCAAGCGAAAAGCGACAGCACCGACAACAAGGCAAGTGACATGCGGGGGAATGTTTTCATTTCCCAAAAAACCTCCTACCGCATTATGATTGTCGTGGCCAGACCGCCGACCTTGATTCCGTCGCCGGTGATGGTGACGGTCTTAGAAATTGTTTCCACGCCGTTGATGCGAAGCGTCCAGCGGGAGAGGCTGCCCTCGTAGTTGGAAAGGACAACGGGGACATTGAACTCATTCGCGCCAGCTGGCGCGTTCACGATGTCGAGGACACCACCCGAAGCGAAGGAAAGGCCGCTCGCCGCGCCTCCGGCAGCGGCATCGACCGTAAGGCTCGAAACCTCGACCTGCGCTGCGGCCTTTAGCGTCCCGCCCGCGATGGTGACCGAGCCGATCTCCGTCGTGACGCCGGCCGGCGCCGACGCGATGGGATAGCCAGGATGCGCGGCGTCAAAATCCGTGCTACCGGACGAATACCAGCAGGCACCGCTTGACGAAACGCCCAAGCCAGTCTTTTCATCCACTACATCCCAGGTGCATCCGTCGCAACTCGCCTCCAACATCCAGTCTTTCGGCTCGCGGTTGTTGTTCCCGCCCGTGTTCGTCATCAAGTCATAATAAGCAACTGGCTTGGCGTCATCTGAAATGCGGAAAGTAAACGACACCCAGGTGGAACTATCTGAAGGCGCAGGACGTTTTGTCGTACCGCTCCGCTGAGCCGATACCATGCTGGCGGACTTGAACAGATTGGCAAGAACTCGGCCATCGCCGCTGAGCGAAACGCCGTGGTTCCACATGCATTCGCCTTCGCCAAGTCGGAAGTTGTTGCCCATGTCCTTCGTCTCGGATGACTCCGTCAAATTCGCGTTGCATTGCGACCCATCCGCCGCCGAAAGGCGGAACTGCTTAAGCTGAAGATACCGTTCGCGTCCATCCTGGAGTTTCTTCACTGTGAAACGATACCAGCGATACGGACCGTTGGCAATGCGAAGGGTGCCTTCCTTCACGACTACGCCGCCGGCAAGGGTGACATCGCCGCCCAGCGTCCAGGTGCCTGCGCCGCGCTTCTCAACGGCGAGCGAGCCGACGCCGTTCGTGACATCCGAGAAATTGTCCCATGATCCAGAGCCGTCGAGAACAAGCGTATTTGCGCCCTCATTGTCGAACGACGTCGCACCCTTATAGAAGAGAGAAGCCGATGTGTCGCTCTTGACGACGCCCGTGCCCTTGACGGAGAAGAGGCGCGAGGTGCAGGCAACGTCGGCGGAGCCTACGTATGCGAAGGTGCCGGTCGTGGAGTGGGTTCCGAGGCAGAATGCCCACGGCACCTTGGTCGCGCCATCGTATGACGATGCGGCAGCGGCACGCGTGAGTTTCACGCCAGTGCCAAGCGAAGACGCCGTTCCCGCCTCCGCCATCGAGGCGTACTCGAGCGTGCCGTCCTCAACGGAAACGGTTCCGATGCAGTCGCGCGCGGAGTTGGAGAACCGCCAAGCTCCGGAGCCGCGTTTCACGATGGGGAAGACGGGGTTTGCCGTGCCAGTGAACCCGCCTTGGATGGTGCACCTCTCCGCGTTGTCACCAGAGAGCGTAAGGGGTATCACGCGGGTAAGGCTCCCTGCGTCGAAGTCGCCTGTAAAGGTGACGCCGCCGTTGGCGCCGGCATCGATTTCCCCAGACGGGGTGCTGTCGAAGTAGAACTTCTTCGACGTGGTTTCGCCTTCCCCAAGATAGACAACGCCGCCACCGGTGCCTTGAAAGCGCACGATGTATTCCTGCGTGCCGAGTGACCCCGCTTCGCCAGAGGCTGCGCCGAATGTTGATACGCCCACGAAGCCGCCGAACACGCGCGTGTTAGTGTTTATGCCCGTGCGCTCAGGCTTTGTGAAATACTGGCATCCGGAACGGAAGGATGCCTGTATGTTCTTTCCAAGCGTCCCCGAGAAAACCATCGGGTCCTCGCGCGTTCCGCCCGTAAACTCAAACTGCATGGAAGAAAGGCAGTTCGAGACCGTTCCGTCACCGACAAGACCGTTGATTTTCGGAACAGTCGAATTGTTGAACGCCAATACGCCGCTTCCGTATGCGCCAAAAACGTTTTGGGCGATTACGGAGCTTGAAACGGTCGAGCCGACGGCATAGTCGATGCGCAAAGTGCCGTTGGTGACGATGAAACTGTCGACCTTGAAGCCGTTGGCAATACCAGTATGGACTAGAAGCCCCGTGCCGGACTTGATCAGCGTTCCGCTGGCGTTGCCGGAGTAGTCCATGATCGTGTTCACGGCGAAGTCGGTATGGTCTTCGTCGAAGCGCATGTCGAGCGTGCCATTGTTTCTGAACCTGAGACGCGTCAGGCTCTTGAGAAGCGCATAGTCGGCATCGGTCACGTATGCATCGGCGCCGTCGATCAGGACATTGCCCCCGCTTGACGGCATGTTGCCGTCCACCCAGCGGGAGGCATCCGACCAGCTGCCGGAGCCGTCCGCCTTCCAGACGCTGTAAACGTCCTGCGCGAAGAGCGCGCCCGATGCGGCGAAGAATGCCGCCGCGAATGTTGCCAATGACTGCTTCATTGTTTTTCCTCCATTGTGTTTTTGTTTTTGAAGATACGGATGTCCTTGATCCACAAATCAACCTGCCGTCCCTTCGGGTGGCCGCCAATGCCGATGGCCGTCGCGCCCATGGCGCGCACGGCGTCGGTGATTTCGACATATTTCGTCTCCCAGCCGTGGGTCGGCGGCGAGCACATGAACTGCCTCTTGGCGCCGTCGCGGCCCTGGCCGAAGAATACGCGCGCCGACTTCCAGTCGTTCTCGACCTTGTCCTGCGCGGACTTCACGCGGAAGGAAAGCAGGACGGCGTCGTCCAGCGCCTCGTGCGAAAGACGGAGCGAGTATCCGGGAAAGAGCCAGCGGTCGGCGGCGGCGCTCTTCCACTTGAAGGAGAAGTGCATCGCGCCCTCGGCCTCGTCCCATGAGAAGTCGCAGGACTTGGCGGAGGAGTGCGGCTTCCAGCGCGATGGGTCGTTGAAGGCGCATTCGACGACATCGCACACATCGAGGAACTTCACCTCGCTGAAGACTGGGACGACGAGGGGCGTGGAGAGGCCTGCGCCCATGTCTGCCGTGAAGGAGATCATCGGGTCCGCCTCCCCGGCGGTAGAAAAGCGCAGCGGGAACTCGGCCATGCCCATCGGCGGGACGGCGACATCCGCATCCGGCAGGCCCTCAATCACACCGCGCCCGTTGAAGATGACGCGGCCGCGCTTCTCCGCCTGTGAAAGGTTCCAGACCTGGAGCGTCATGGACGTCGTGCCATCCCGGAGTTCCAGGCGGCTTTTGTTGCCGCCGAGGACCGAGGCGGCCTTGTCGAAGTCGGCGCGGAGGACGACGGAGAGGTCGTTGTCGGGCGCCGGCGCGGCGCCGACGCGGCCAACGGGGAGCGGCGGACGCGCTATGGCGATGGTGCGCCCCTGCGGCAAAGTGGCGAACTGCGCCCGCCTCCGCGCGGAGAGCGTGAAGGGGGAGCCATCGTCGAGGACGGCGGTGGCGGCCACCTCGTCATCGTCCCATTCGCACACCACCTCCGTGCCGTCGTCGAGTTCAGTTCGCCTCCAGTAAGCTAGCTTGGCCGAACCGTCAGGCATGTCGAATCGGAAGGCGCGGACGGGGGCGTCCGGCGGGGAGAGGGCCACCTCGCCGGCGAGGACGCCGCGCCCGACCTCGGAGAGAAGTATGCCCAGCGAGGTGGCGGCGGGCTTGGCCGTCCCGTCGCGGCGCATGATTCCCCAGTCCTTCTCGCCGCCGCGCTCATTGAAGGCGCCGAAGACGAAGAAGTAGTTTCGCAAGACGCCCTCCATGCGCGTGAGGATCTGCGACTTCACGACGAACTCCTCCTGCACCGCCTCCTGGAGCGCGGAATGGCGCTTCAAGCCCTCGCGCCCGCTTTCATCCGTTGCGTCGCCCTCCTGGTTGGTGCCGCATTCGGTCAGGAGAACCGCCAGGTCGCCGATGCCGGCGTCCGCCATGAAGCGGCGCAGCTCGGCGAAAAGCCGTGGATACTGCGATGGGGCGCAGTAGGTGTGGAAGTTCATGGCGTCCGCGTATGGGGCAATGCCGCACTGCCAGAGGGTGCGCTCGTAGTCGCCCCTGTCCTCGCGGCAGAGGGCGCCGGGGGCGACGATGCCCCCGAAACCACCGGCGCGGAAGCCGAGTGAAGCCGCCTTGAAGGCGGCGGCGTAGTCCCACGCGCCCTCCGGCGCGAAGCCGATGTCCTCCTCGTTCCAGAACTCCCAAATCTCCATTTGATTGCCGAAGGTTTCCGCAAGGGATTTGCAGAAGGAGAACGTCGCCGCGAGGTCGCGTGGGAGCTTTTGCGCGGGGAGGGCGTATTTTGCCGCATCGTGGAACATCCCTGAGACGGCCATGCCGCGCTCATTCAGCAACTGGGCGTTGTCTAGGTAGCGACCCGGCGTCCATTTTCCCGGCATCGGCGCGACTTCGCTCCAACGGAGGCGTTCGCGGACGTGCGAGAGGCCGCACCGCGCCATCAGGTCGGCCACAGAGCGGAA
>JAGCUY010000187.1 GCA_017962605.1 Kiritimatiellia bacterium
CGCCGACGCGCCCGACGGCGCCTACGGCTGCCGCTACGAAGTGGTGCCGCTGTCGTCAGTCGCCAAGAACACCCGCTCAATGCCCGACGCATTCATCGCGCCGGAGGGTAACGATGTCACTCAGGCCTTCATCGACTATGCGCGGCCGCTCGTTGGCGACCTGCCGCCGGTCGAGACGCTTTAGGAGATTGCAATGTATAGGATCGTAGAGAAGAAGAATCTGTCGGAACTGGTCTTCACCATGAAGGTGGAGGCGCCGATGATTGCGCGCAACCGCAAGCCCGGACAGTTCGTGATCATCCAGGTGGAGCCGGAATGGGGCGAGCGCATCCCGCTCACCATCGCCGACGCCGATTCGGATGCCGGAACGATTTCCCTCGCATTCCAGGCCGTCGGACTGACCACGAAGCTGCTTGCCACCAAGAAGGAAGGCGAAGAGCTGGCGGCCGTGCTGGGGCCTCTGGGCAACCCCTCGGAAATTGAAAACTTCGGCCATGTGGTGTGCGTGGGCGGCGGCTTCGGCACAGCGCCGCTGTTCCCGATTGTCCAGGCGCTCAAGGCGGCTGGAAACAAGGTTACGGTAATCATCGGCTACCGCACCAAGTCGCTCGTCATCATGGAGGAGGAGATGCGGAACCTGGCCGACGAGCTGATCGTGATGACAGACGACGGCTCTCATGGCCGCAAGGGGCTTGTGACGCTGCCGCTGAAGGAGCTTTGCGACAGCCCTAATCCGCCAGACCGCGTAATCGCCATCGGGCCGCCGATCATGATGAAGTTCTGCGCCGAGACGACCCGCCCCTACGGCATCAAGACGATTGTTTCGCTCAACACGATCATGATCGACGGCACTGGGATGTGCGGCGGCTGCCGCGCGGTCGTCGGCGGAGAGACTAAGTTCGTCTGCGTCGATGGGCCGGAGTTCGACGCCCACAAGGTGGATTTCGACAGCATGATGAGCCGTCTCCGCGCATTTTCGCCGCAGGAAAAGGAGATGCTTGAAAAACACCGCTGCAACCTCCAGGAGGCTGCCGACGCCATTGCGGCGAAGGAGGCGAAGTAAGCCATGACACCAGCTGAGAAAATGGCGATAAAGCCACAGGATATGCCGAGCCAGGCGCCGGAGGAAAGGCGCCACAACATGCGCGAAGTCGCGCTGGGCTACACGGAGGAGATGGCCAAGACCGAAGCCAGCCGCTGCCTCGGCTGCAAGGGCGCCCCCTGCGTGGATGGGTGCCCCGTGAAGATCCGCATCCCGGAGTTCCTGGCCAAGGCGGCGGAAGGCGACTTCGACGGCGCCATCGGCGTCATCCGCGAAAGCTCGCTGCTCCCTGGCATCTGCGGACGCGTCTGCCCGCAGGAGAAGCAGTGCCAGGCCAACTGCACGCTAGGCAAGGCACTGAAGGACGTTGGGAAGGCCGTGGCCATCGGCCGCGTCGAGCGCTTCTGCGCCGACCGCCAGCGCGAGTCCGGCAAGACTCCGCTCCCGCAGATTAAGCCCTCCACGGGCAAGCGCGTGGCCGTCATCGGCTCCGGGCCGGCTGGCATCACCGTCGCTGCGGACCTTCGTCGGGAGGGCCACGACGTGACCATCTTCGAGGCTTTCCACAAGCCGGGCGGCGTGTTGGTTTATGGCATTCCGGAGTTCCGTCTGCCGAAGGCAATCGTGCAGAGCGAGATCGACAGCCTCAAGGCGATGGGCGTGAAGATAGAGACGAACTTCGTCGTTGGGCGCACAAGCCGCATCTCCGACCTCATGGAGAAGGAAGGCTTCGACGCAGTCTTCATCGGCACCGGCGCCGGCCTGCCCAAGTTCATGGGCATCCCGGGCGAGAACCTGGTGGGCGTGTATTCGGCGAACGAATACCTCACCCGTGCCAACCTGATGAAGGCATACGACACCGAGCACGCACACACCCCGGCGATAGTCTCGTGCAAGGTGGCGGTCCTTGGCGGCGGCAACGTCGCGATGGACGCCGCGCGCATGGCCCTGCGCCTTGGCGCCGAGGAAGTGCACCTCATCTACCGCCGCACCGAGAAGGAAATGCCGGCACGAGTGGAGGAGGTCCACCACGCGAAGGAGGAAGGTGTCATCTTCCACACCCTTGAGAATGCCGTTGAAATGCTTGGCGACGACCATGGGTGCGTCCGCGCCATCCGCTGCCTGCGCTACGAGCTGGGCGAACCGGATGCCAGCGGCCGCCGTTCGCCGGTGCCGATTCCCGGCAGCGAATTCGACTTCGACGTCGATACGGTCATTGTGGCGATTGGCAACGGCTCCAACCCGCTCATCTCGCGCACCACCGAGGGACTGGTGGTTACGAAGCGCGGCAACATCGTCGTTGACGAGAACAACAAGAGCTCTTTGCCGGGGATATACGCGGGCGGGGATATTGTGCTTGGCGCCGCGACTGTGATTCTGGCTATGGGCGAAGGCCGCCGCGCAGCCAAGGCCATCAATGAGTACTTGAGCGAATAATGCGCGTGGCGATTGACAACCGGCAGAGGGTCGCGAAGATTGACCGCCGCGCCCTGCGGGCGCTGGCGGCGCGGCTCTCCGAACTCTCCGGCGCCGCGCCCGATGAAGTGACGCTTATCCTAACCGACGATGCCGGAATCGCGCCGATCAACAAGGCAGCGGTCGGACACGAAGGCCCCACCGACGTCATCACCCTCCAATACGAGGCAATCCCGGGCGACGAAGTCGGCGCATCGGCGGAGATCATCGTGAATGTCGAGCGGGCAATCGGGCAGCGGCCCGAAGACCCTTCGCGCGAACTGGCCTATTACATCGCGCATGCCTTCGACCACCTCACTGGCCGCGACGACGCCACGCCGGCCACGCGCGAGGCCATGCACCGTCGCGAGCGCCGCTGGCTCTCGCTTGCCCTGACCGAGCCGCTGCTTACTTAGCCTCGTCCGAAAGCACGAGGGCTGTGCGCGGCGGCAGGTAGATGCGGATGCGGCGGACGGCCTCTTTGCCGCATTTGTCGATGAATACCGGGTATTCCCCGCCCCGCTGGATGCGGCCGAAGCCGCCGAAGTCGGTGGCGTCCGTGTCAAGCGCCCAGTGCCATTCGCCCTGTGGCGGCACGATGACGGGGAAGTCGGTCAGCGCCTCGGAGACGTGGAGGTTGAAGAGGAAAATGCATCCTGCACGCTCGAAGGCGAGGAACTTGCGGGCGTTGTCGGTGGCGAGGAGGCGCGGACGGCTGGCGAGGAGGTCGTGCCTTGCGGCGAGGCGCAGCATGGCTTCGTCGAAGTCGCCGAGGCAGTGGAAGTAGAGGGCGTCATCGTCGCGCAGGTGCCAGAGACGGCGCGCGTGGGCGTAGGAGAAGCCGTTGCCTTCGCGTGGGAAGTCGATCCACTCGGGATGGCCGAACTCGTTGCCCATGAAGTTGAGGTATCCGCCGCCGGCGGCGGCGAGGGTGGCGAGGCGCGCCATCTTGTGGAGGGCGACGCCGCGGTCGATGGCGGGGGCGCGCGATGTGCGCTCCATGGAGTCGTAGATGGCGGCGTCGAGCATCTCGAAGAGGAAAGTCTTGCCGCCGACGAGCGCCTGGTCGTGGCACTCGACGTAGGAGACGGTGCTCTCCTCGGCGCGGTGGTCGGTCAGCTCGTGCCAGAGCCAGCCGATGTCCCAGTCCTCGTCGCGGATTTCCCTCACCATCTTGAACCAGCATTCGGGAACGCCCATTGCCATGCGGTAGCCGAAGCCCATGCCGCAGTCGGCCACCGGGGCGGCGACGCCCGGCATGCCGCTCACGTCCTCGGCGATGGTGATGGCGCCGGGGTGGACTTCGCGGATCAGGCGGTTGGCGAGGTTGAGGTAAATCCAGGCGTTCTCATCGACCTGGTCGCCGAAATACATGGAGTAGTCGGTGAATGCCACTCCGAGTCCGTGATGGTGGTAGAGCATCGAGGTCACGCCGTCGAAGCGGAAACCGTCGAAGTGGAACTCGTCTAGCCAGTAGTGCAGGTTGGAGAGGAGGAAGTGGAGGGTTTCGTCCTTGCCGTAGTTGAAGCAGCGGGAATCCCAGGCGGAGTGCCAGCCCCGGTCGCCGCCGTGGAAGTAGAGGTCTGGGGTGCCGTCGAAGAGCGAGAGGCCGTCGCGCTCGTTGCGTACGGCGTGGGAGTGGACGACGTCCATGATGACGGCGAGGCCGAGGGCGTGGGCGTCATCGACGAGGGCCATTAGCTCCTCTGGGGTGCCGAAGCGCGATGAGGCGGCGAAGAAGGAGCCGACATGGTAGCCGAAGGAGGCGTAGTAGGGGTGCTCCATTACGGCCATGAGCTGGACGGTGTTGTAGCTGGCTTCGGCGATGCGCGGGAGGACGTTGCGGCGGAACTCGTCGTAGGTGCCTACGCCCTCGCGCTCCTGCGCCATGCCGATATGCGCCTCGTAGATGAGGGGGTGAGAGGCGCAGTCTAAAGGACTGCGCCGACAGGATGCCCATTTATATTTCTCCGGCGGGTTCCAGACCTGGGCCTCGAAGAGGTGTGAGGTGGGGTTCTGGACGACGCGGCGGGCGTAGGCGGGGATGCGCTCGCCCTGGCCGCCGTTCCAGCGCATCATGAGATGGTAGCGCTGGCCGTGGGAGATTGCTGCGGCGGGGAGGCGGATCTCCCAGGACTTGCCGTCGGGAAGGCGCCTGAGCGCGAAGGAAGGATCGTCGTCGCGCCAGGAGTTGAAATCGCCGACGAGGGAGATTGAGGTGGCGTTTGGGGCGCACTCGCGGAAGACCCATTCGCCGTCGCGGAAGTGGAGTCCGTAGTATTCGTGGGCGCAGGCGAACTCTGCGAGGGAGCCTTGCTTGGCGGCAAGGCGGGCGGCCGTCGCAGAAGCCAACTCGGCGCGCCGCCGCACGACCGATGCGTATGGCTGGAGATATGGGTCGTCGAGGAGATGTGGGCGAGTTGGCTTTGCGGGAGGCATGGGGAGGAGGTTTGAGTTCTTAGTAGGAAAGGGTGATTTAAGATTTGAGATTTAAGATCTGGAATCTTGGGTATTGGATTTGGAATCTGGGATTTGAGATCTAAGATTTGGGATTTGAAATCTAAGATTTGGAATCTGGAATCTGGAATTTGGAATTTGAGATCTAAGATTTGAAATTTGAAATTTGAGATTTTAGATTTGAAATTGAAGATGCAAGATTAGGGATTCAGCAGTTTCTTCTTGGCCTCCGGATTCCCCCATGTCCCATCCCTCAGCCCTTGCTCCATCTTGGCTTTGAACTCATCCATCTTCGCCCAAAACGCCTGCGACGATTGCTTCCGCCCATAGTCGGCGCGGCTCTGGTCGTTGAGATGGCGCTGGCCCTGGATGTCGGTGTTCTGGAGTGATTCCAGCCAGGCGCGGAGTTGGCGGGAAAGCGATTCGTATTTTGCAATGAGGTCGTTGATGCGCTCATCCTGGTCGTTCATTTCGCCGAGACGAATTGAGAAGCGGAGCATGGAGCGCACTTCGCCGGCAGAGCCGCGCGCGATGTAGAGGAAGTTTATCAACTCCTGCGTTGAGCCACGCTCGAAGCCCTCGGCGACGTTGTTGGCGACGGAGAGGGCTGCGCGGCGTAGCTGGTTCACAAGGTCGCCCTTGAAGCGGAAGGACTGTGCTTCGGTCAGGCGGAAGACTGCGACCGCAAGGTCGGTCGCGGTATTCCAGGCCGGCAAGTCCTCAAACCGCTTGTAGGTGGCCATGGTGACAGGTCCTTTCAGGTGAAAAGATAATTAAGGAGTTGAAAGTTGCAATCTGAAATCAAGAATCTCGAATCAAAATTTGAAATCTAAAATCTAAAATCAAAAATTAGAGATTTGAGATTTGAAATCTGAAATTAAGAACCAAGAACCAATGAATCTGAAATCTTAGATTTGAGATTGATGATTAGGGATTGAAATTTGGAACTAATAATTCGTGACGAGGTCGCGGTTGAGCATCTTCTGGTAGATGTTGATGTAGGACTGGGCGCAGACATTGTGGTTGAAGCGCGCCTTGGCGTCGCGCATGATGCGCTCCACATGGCGGGCGCGGACATCCTCCGGCATCGCCCAGAAGGCCATCGCCTCGCTGATCGCCCAATGCAGGCCGGCGTCGTCATAGTATTGGAAGAGGAAGCCGTTGCCGGTGTCCTTGGCTGCGTTGAGGTGCGTGACGGTATCGTGGATGCCGCCGGTGTCGTGGGCGACAGGCAGGGAGCCGTAGAGCGGGCCGATCATCTGCGGCAGGCCGCACGGCTCGAAGCGCGACGGCATGAGGGTGAAGTCCGACGCCGCATAGCCGAGGCGCGAGAGGTCTTCGTCGAAGTCGCAGATGGCGAGGCGGCCGTAGAGGTTGTGCCAGTGGAGGATGTCGTGGAAGTGGACGGCGTGGGGGCCGTTCGCGACGAGCGCCAGCTGGAGCGTGGGGAACTCGGCCATGGTGCGGGCGAGGATGTTGGTGAGAAGCTCGCAGCCCTTCTGGACGGGGTCGAGGCGCGAGGGCCAGAAGAACAGCGGCGCGGAGGGGTCTTCCGCGAGGCCGACGCGGCGCTGGAAGACGCGCTTGTTGGCGGCCTTTGCCTCATGGGCGTTGTCGGCGGTGAACTTGGCCTCGAGCGCCTGGTCGATTGCCGGGTCGTAGGAGGAGTCGGGGGCGTTGAGGATGCCGACGGCGCAGCCGGCGAGCTTCTTGCCGGCCATCTCGGTGCGGATTGCCGGCGGGACGAATGGGTGCTGCCCGCGCACGATCTCGTCGAGGAAGGTCGGGGAGACGGTGTTGATGAAGTGGGCGGCGAAGATTCCGCTGGCGAGGGAATCGACGAGGTTGCCGGAGCGCGACTCCTCGTAGTTCATCGGCGGGCGCTTGTAGTAAAGGAGCGGCCAGAACTCGGCGGCGTCGATGCCGCGGTCCTCGATCTGCGCGAGGGTGAGGTCGTGGGTGTGGATGTTGTGGACCGTGAAGAGCGATGGGATGCCCAGGCGGCGCGCGGCGGCGGGGATGAGGCCCGTCATCCAGTCGTTGCAGTGGATGAGGTCGGGGTCCACCGTGGGGATGATGTTGTTGATGACCTCGCGCTGGAATGCGAGGGCGAGGCGCGGGTTCTCTTCGTCGGAGCGACTGTAAACGCGCTCTCGGTAGTAGAAGCAGCGGTCCTCTGCGAGGTGGACGCGGCTGTCGGGCAGGCGCGACTGGTAAACGCGCAGCTCGTCGGAGATGAGCTGCCCCACCTCCATGTGGAACATGCGGCGGTAGTGTGGGAGGGCCACATGGACGTCGGCTCCTTCCTCGAAGAGGGCGGCGACGAGCGAGGCCGACACGTCGGCTAGGCCGCCGGCCTTGGCGTTGGCGCGGTGCGCGAGATTCCCCATCCCGGCCGGAAGGTAGGTGATTTCCGGCGTTACAATCAGAATTTTCGGTTTGCCTTTTTTCCTAATAAGCGACATTCTTAATGGCTCCTTTTGTCTCAAAGCGTCTTACAAATTCTAGCATTTTGCATGTGCTAGGTCAAGATTGGACTTGCGCGGGATTGGTGTTTGCCATATAATATTAGCGTAATGTCTGTTAAGGTGTTTAAATGAAAGACGGAGAAATTAGCGAAGGCGCCGATGCGTTTGCTGGCGTCGGTGATTTGTCGGGCTTTTTCGCGCCGAGCTGGGCGAAGGAGGACGAGGCGGATACTGTGCGCGTCGTTGGCGGCTACACGCGCCGCGATGATGACGACCGCCGCGAAGGCGGCGGCCGCAGTGGCTTTGGACGCCGCGACGGTGGCCGCGATGCGCGCCGCGACGGCCCAGGGC
>JAGCUY010000188.1 GCA_017962605.1 Kiritimatiellia bacterium
CATCGCCCAAAACCCAAAGGCCAATGTAGCCAAGGCCCTTTGGCGCTGACAACTCCGCTCCGGCAAGCCCGCCGCCTCAATGCCGCGACTTCCGCTCCCCATTCATGGGAAGGCTCGCCCACGAATCACTAACCCAATACGGACGCAACGGCTCGATTGCAATCATGTCGGGCGTCACCCAGTCGTTCTTGCCATCGGTGCGGGTTGGTGGCAGGAAGTCGAGGACTATCGTGTTTTCGCCATCGTGGAAAAGGCCTTCCTCCGGCTCAATTATGAAAGACACAAAACTGTTTGTGACCTCCGTATTCTCATGCGCGACAGTGTCGTTCACCGTCGTCACGAGCGTGTTGGTGAGCGGCGTCTCCCCTTTGTAGAGGATTTTGTAGCTCATCTGCATTCCGAACTTCCCCGCCGCGCCGTCAGGCAGATTCCAGACAATGGTCTTCGGGCGGTGCAGCGTCCCGCTCCTGTTGCGCCCGACGTAGCGGACGAACTCCTTGAGGTTGTGCGAATCGGGATACCAGATGTCCGAAGCGTATTTCACGGGTTTCCCATTTTCGAGATAAGTCTGGTTCATGGTAGAGTCGGAGGTCGCGTCCGAAATGTCGCTGTCAACGATGCCGGCGCTCCATGCGCCGCCGAGTTCGATGACATCAAATGTCACGCTGCCTGATCCGCCGTCGGTGCGGGTGAGGGTGAGGACATGGTCGCCGATGGTGAACTTCTCGCCGGGAACCCAGATGTAGGCATTGCGGCCGGAGGAGACGGAAAGCGGATCTAGGGCGGCGCCGTCGAGGGCGACGGCGAGCGTTCCGGAGGCAGAGCTTGTCTGCGCCTTGAAGCGCACCCAGTGCGCGGCGTTCGCCGCATACTTATCAACGGAGAAGGGGATGCGGAAGGTCGCGCCGGGCGTGAGCGTCGTCGGGAAGGCGCGCTTGTCGGAGGCGAGCGGATCGAGCGTCACGGTTGCGCCTGAGGCTGGTGCCGCGCCGCCGAACATCTCGACTGTGCAATTCTCCTCGCCGATGCGGAAGAGGTTCGGCGCGCCGCCGCCGAAGGCCTCGCAGACCTCGCGGTCGGAAAGGCACCGATTCCACATGGCGAACATTTGGATATCACCGCGGAAATTGTCATTGCCATTTTGGCTCCCATAGTAGCGCGGGCCACCGATCCAGATGCTTTTGGGATAGAAGTTTGTCGTGTGGCTTGAATGGCTGTAGGGCACTTCAAAGTCACGATACCAGCGGGCATTGCCAGGTCGGGCAAGTGATGCGCGAATGGCATGCGCTTCGGCGCGGCCGTCCACGACGACGGCCACTTCGAGCCATTCGTTTGTCTCGACATAAAGGTCAGTGAGCGTGGATTGGCCATTTCCGAAGATGACCTTGACATAATTGTTCGTCGTATCCGATGTATTGTTGTTGTTCCGTCCGAAGCCGAAACGGATTTCCTTTTCCGCTCCGCCCTTCGACGTGTCGGTCTTCGTGCACCAGAGCCAGGAGTTGTTTCCGACGGTACAGAAATCGTCAATGCGGCAACGGAACAGGACGGTCCACTGATTGCCCGTAATCAGCTGCCCCCCTTCCAAGCTCCAGCGCTGGGAATAGACGTATTGGCCACCGCTTGGGGTCTGCGGGAGATACAGGCATGGCCACGCGACGGTCTTGTTGCCCCATGCCGTGAAGTGGACGTCGTTCGTGCGGATTAGGAAGCCGGACTGCTGGTAAACAGTCGCGGAACCAGTCGAGTAGTTCAGCTTCTGCGAATTGGACGAGGCAAGGGCGCCGTGGCGGGCGTCAGGCATCTCGCAGGAGGCGCCGCCTGTGCCGTCGCATTTGCGGGGGACGGAGACGCCGGAGTCAGTGGCGGAGACGTTGCCAGTCCACTTGCCGTCGTTGTTGGCATCGACGGGGCCGTTGAACCAGAGTATGGCGTCCTGCCAGACGCTGCCCGCCGTAGCGGAAGTCGCGGGAATTGCCGCCTGAATGGCAAGTGCTGACGCAAGGGCGGCTGTGGTTCTTGTGGTTATACTTAGGTTCATAGTTTCTCCTTGAGAGTTATCGGTTGAAAAGTTGAAAGGTTGAAAGGTTGAAAGGTTGGAAGTCTCCGCTTGTCGCGAGTCGCTTGTCTCCTGTCCGGAAGTCTCCGTTGCGGCGGGCGACGACACGCGACTTGCGACACGCGACACGCCGGCTATCCCCGCGCCAAGCGCGGTAAGGCCGAATAGCAACAGCGCCAGCATCACCGCCTTGCCGCCGGGTTTTCTCGCCGCCACGCCAAGCTTGGCGGCAAGCGCCTTGCGCGCGTAGTGGAGGCGGCTTTTTACCGTTCCCGTTGGAACGGTCAGGATTTGCGCCATTTTCTTTATCGGCACATCCATGAAGTAGTGGAGCAGTAGCACTTCCCTGTCTTCCGGCTCCAGCTTGCCAAGCGCCTCTCGGACTAGCGAACGGTCAAGGCTGTTGTAGATTTCCTCCTGCGCGGCTTCGTCAATGATGTCTGGAATCTCACCAGTGCAGATTTCATTCCTGTTCGACTTGCGGCGCTGGTCCAGGGAATGGATGTTTTTCAGAATCTGGCACATCCAGCCAAAGAAAGCCGATTGCTCAAGATAGTCGTCTATGCCCTCCACCACTGCGGCGAAGGTGCGGTTGACCAGCTCTTCGGCGTCGGACGGGCTGTCGCAAAAGCGCATGGCAAGGGTCATCAGCCCGGCTTTGTATTCGCTTTCAAGCCTTTTCGCGCCGCTTTCGCGGTTTGTCCTAAGTTCTTCTACAATGTCCATTGCAGATATAAAATATAAATTCTCCCAATAAAAGGATAACTTATCTGGGCAAAAAGGTTCAAATAATAATTGCCGCCCGATGATTCGGGCGGCAATTATCGCCTGTCTCCGTTAGCGGAGACTAAACTTAAGCGATGAAGCCGTTGTCGGAGGCGGGAGATTGCGCCGCATTTGGTATAATCTGAGAGAACAAGTTTGAATCTGATTTTGAAAGTCGAAATCTGAAATCTCAGATTTGGAGTTTGAAACATTGTTTTGTGATCAGTCATGGACACTAAAAAGGCTTTCCAGGCCGTCGAGGCCGCCCGCTCGCAGATTCTGGCTGCGGAGCGCCACATCTGGCAGAACCCGGAAACGGGCTACCGCGAATGGAAGACCCACGCCTTCTTGAAGGCGCAGTTCGAGGCGCTGGGTCTGACGCCCCACACCTTCGACCGCATCCCCGCCTCCATCGCCGTCCAGAGCGCGAAGGATGGACAGGACCGCGTCTTCAAGCCAATCCCCGGCTTCTGGGTTGATTTCGACACAGGCCGCCCCGGTCCGCGCCTCGCCATCTTCGGCGAACTCGACTCCCTCCTCATCCCCACCCATCCCGAATGCGACAAGGAGACCGGGGCCGTCCACGCCTGCGGCCACCCCGCACAATGCGCGGCGCTGCTCGGCGTCGCGGCGGGGCTGTCCGCCCCTGGCGCGCTGGACGGGCTTTCCGGCTCGATCCGCCTCATCGCCGTCCCCGCCGAGGAGGTCATCGAACGCGACTTCCGCAAGGGCCTGCGGCAAGAGGGCGTCATTCGCTACATCGGCGGGAAACAGGAGCTCCTGTGGCGCGGCATCCTCGATGACGTCGATCTCGCCTTCCTTGTCCATACCACCACCGGCAACGCCCGGCTTGCGACGGCGCCTGGCTCCAATGGCTTCATCGCCACCCAGCACATTTTCCTCGGGAAGGCCGCGCATGCCGGGTCGAAGCCCTATGAAGGCGTCAACGCCCTCTATGCCGCGAACCTCGCCATGAACGCCGCCAACGCCCTGCGCGAGACCTTCCGCGACAACCAGCACGTCCGCTTCCACCCCATCATCACGTCGGGCGGAACCTCCTGCAACTCGATTCCGGAGCGGGTCGTCGTCGAGAGTTC
The DNA here is from genome assembly GCA_017962605.1 of Kiritimatiellia bacterium. Classification (GTDB taxonomy): domain Bacteria; phylum Verrucomicrobiota; class Kiritimatiellia; order RFP12; family JAAYLN01; genus RGIG5952. The sequence continues at coordinate 3,922 of JAGCUY010000188.1, forward strand.
CGTGCGCGCCGCCTCCATGGAAACCGCCATCGAGGTGAACCACCAGATCAACCGCGCCTTCGCGGGCGCCGCCGCCGCGATGGGCTGCCGTCTTGAAGTCCACGACCTCAACGGCTACGCGCCGCGCCTCAACGATGCCTCGCTAAACGATCTTTTCCACGAGGTCGCCATCGACCTCTTTGGCGCCGATTGCAAGCACACCCGCGCCGAATGGAGTTCGGGGTGCAGCGACATGGGCGACATCTCCTGCGTCATGCCGGCAACAAACGCCTACGCCGGCGGCGCCAGCGGGCGCGGCCACGGCTCCGACTACCGCATCGCCGACCCAGAAATCGCCTGCGTGGGCTCCGCCCAGCTGCAGGTGGGCGCCGCCATGCGGCTTCTCGCGAACGACGCCGCACTCGCGCGCAATATCGTCGCGGAGAGCAAGCCGCCATGCGCCACGATCGCCGACTATCTCCGACTCGCCGACTCAATCACCTTCGACGGAGAGGTTGTCTCCTACGGAGAGGACGGGCGCATCGTCCTCTCCCCCGGCTGCTAGAACGGCAAGCGTGGCGAGAAAAAACCTATTTCATGATTTCCTGTCCACGAAACCATTGTCCGAAGCGTCGGCGACGCGGGCGTCCAGGTCCTTGAAGAGCCGGATGCCGTCGCGGATGCCGCCCCACATGAACCAGACCGTCGAGACGCACCCGACTATGATCGGGACAATGAGGCTCGTGATGAAGTAGTAGGTGCCCCACCACGGCTTCGGCCACGGCGAGACGAAGTTCCAGAAGAGGACGCCGAGGAAGACTACGCCGAAGCCGTAGCCGATCGAATAGATGAAGACCGACCAGGCGATGATGCGGTCGCCGCGTGTGTATTCGCCGTCGATGCCGACGATGCGCTCCAGGAGGGAAACCTTGACGGAGGCGGCCTTGGCCATGCGCTCCTTCTCGGCCTCGTCGGCGTATTCGCCGCGGTGGAGGAGCTTGTCGAGGTTGAAGGGCTTGCACCAGCCGGCCTTGAGGGCGATCCACGAGCCGAGGCAGTAAGCAATAAGCGACAGGACCATCGAGATTCCGTAAATTTCTGTCGAGTTCATGAAGAACTTTTCGCGGAAGAGTTGGATGGCCTGCTCCAAGGTGCTTTCGCCGGAGTTGAAACCGAACGACCAGTCCACATACGGGTTGAGCGGTTCGGCCACCTTCGCGAAGAAGCGGAAGACACCCTCCGTCCAGCCGTGGCGGGCGAGGACGGGCACCACGCTGGCGCTCCAGACGCGTTGGAGGATGAGTCCGGCAAGCGAGAAGCCGCAGCCGAAGAAAATCGAGCACCAGGCGCCGACGATGTTGCCGAAGCGGCTGTAGAGGCCGAACACCATCACCGTGCCGCCGCCGCCAAGCCAGATGGCGCACATGATCTGCGTGAACATGTTGATGTAGTCGAGCTGGCTGAAGAAGACCGCAACAACGAAGAAGAAGACGGCGACGGCCACCGACGACCAGCGCAGCAGGGCGATGTGCTGCCGGCTCGTGGGCGGCTTCTTCATGAAGGGGAGAATGACGTCCTGCGCCCATGTCGAGGAGGCGTTGAAGATGCGCGAGTCATCGGTGGAGACGAGCAGCATGATCATGAGGAGGGCGAAGAGTCCGATGACGCCGGTGGGGAGTATTTGCCGCAGCGTGGCGGGGAGCATCATCTGGCCGTAGAGGGTGCGGACCTTCTGGGCCTGCAAGGCGTTGGCGCCCTGGATGGCGGCGAGTTCGGGAGAGGGGGCTCGCTCGCCGGCGGCGACGGCGGCGGCCTCGGCGCGTAGGGCGTCGGGGATGTTGCCGTTGATCATGTCGCGGGCCGTGTCGATGTAGATGGTGTCGTTGTTCTTGAGCTGCGAGAGTGGCTCGTCGAGAAGGCGCGGCGGGAGGGCGTCGAGGGCATCGGCGATGCGCCCGCGCACGGCGGCGTCTGGCACGGCCTCGGCGGCTACCTTGTTCAGGAGGGCCTTGCGCGTTTCGTGCGACGAGAACTTTCCATGGGCGCCTGGGAGGACGAACGCCTTGTGGTTCATCACCGTGATGACGAGGAGGGTCGTGAGGCCGACCATCGTGAAGGCGAAGCCGTTGCGCCAGGTGCCGAGGATGCCGGCCATCTTCTGCTCGTGCGGTGTGCGGGCCGAGTTGGTGGTGTCGTTGCCATACCAGGAGGCGCGCTGGATGATTGTCGCCATGACTGTGACTCCGAGGGCGAACATGTTGAAGTCACGGAGCTTGGAGATGTCGAATGGGTTTAGGAAGCTCTCGCCGGGCACGCGGTTGAGCATCACCGGCTCCATGGTCGTGTGCCAGTTGAAGTTGAGGAAGATGTAGCCGGCGACGATGACGAAAATCGGGTAGGAGAGAAGGGACTGGACGGTGTCGGTGATGAGGAGCGAGATGCGCCCTGCGGGCCAGATGGCGAGGGTCGCGAGTACAAGGCTGACGCCGACGAGGATGGCGAAGCACGGGAGGTTGACGCCGAGGACGTGGATCTTGTGCGGAAGGCCGAGGAAGTAGATGAAGAAGTTCGCGGCGATGGCGGGGCCGATCGCGTTGGTGACCATTTCCGCGATGTTGCGGAGCACCGCGCAGAAGACGCGGAAGGAGCGGTTGTAGCGCATCTCCACGAACTGGCCGAAGGAGAGGGCGCGCGAGGCGCGCCAGCGGTAGGTGCAGTATCCGGTGAGTGCGAGGAACATCCCCAGCGGCATCGTGATGGTGTTCCAGAACCCCATCGCCGAACCAACCTTGTAGGTGGCCTCGCAGCTGGCGACGATGTTGATTACGCTCAAGCCCGCCGCCAGGTCGCCAACGCAGATGACGTAGCGGCTGGCGACGCGGCCCGCCGCGAGGAAGTCCACCGCGTCGCGGGCGTATTTGCGCGCATGGATCGCGAAGCCGAGGACGGCTGCGAGTGGAACGAGCATGATGAGCCAGTCGAGAGGATGCATGGGAGAGAGGGTTGAAAAGTTGAAGGGTTGAAAGGTTGAAAAGTTGAAAAGTTGAAAGGCAGACAGTCGATTGCTGTCGATTGCTATCGAGTGCTATCGAGTGCTGTCGATTACTATCGATTACCGTCAAGAGAAATTATACCAATTTTGTAGCGGCGATGGCCGTCGTCTTCTCCAAGGGGCAGTTCGTAGATCGGAGTGCCGTCCGCCTCACCTACGGAGAGGAAGACGTCAAAGGTGCCTTCGGGAAGCTTGGGCGCGTCGAAGCGTCCTAGGCGGAACTTGGCCGTGTGCGCAGCCGGGGCGTCCGGCAGCATTCCCTTCAGGCTGAAGCCGTCATCCGCCAGCACGGCGAGGATGCGCCCTTTGTCATCCTTGACGGTCAGGCACGGGTAGGCGTCGCGGTAGCACGACGCAACGCCGGCGGCCTTCATCACCTGGATGTATTGCCTGGAAAAGACATCGAGGTAGAGGATTGTCGGCTTTTGCACCATATAATCCATTATACCATTTTGAAAAAATGATATAATCTTAAAATGCGTTTTAAGCTGACAATCGCATACGATGGCACTAACTATTCCGGATGGCAGGTCCAACCCGGAAAAAATACCATTCAAGGTGAAATAGAGGCCGCAATCGAGGCTACGACCAGTCAAAAGGTGAAGCTTCACGGCTCTGGCCGAACCGACAGGGGTGTCCACGCCGCAGGGCAAGTCGCCCATTTCGACATTGAAACGCGCATGACACCTCGCTCGATGCTGTTCGCCCTCAATTCGCGCCTTCCGACAGACATCAGAATTTTATCGGCAACCCGCGCTAAAAATGACTTCCACGCCCGTCGGACAGCCCATTCTAAAGAATACAGATATGTATTATTCAACGGCGGAATATTGCCCCCTTGCGAGCGTCTCTACGCCGTTCAGGTGCATCGTCCTCTCGACATGGAACTTATGCGCAAAGGCGCGGAACGTTTTGTTGGAGAACACGATTTTTGCGCCTTTATGGCAAACCCGCAGCGAATAGTGGAATCAACCGTTCGTGAAATCACCTCTTTCACCATCTCTAAACGCGGATCTTTCATAACTTTTAGAGTCCGGGGAAACGGTTTTCTATACAAACAGGTGAGGAGCATGGTCGGGATGCTGATTCGCGTTGGACACGGCCAGGAAAAACCGGAACGAATCACGGAATTGCTTGACTGCAAGGCGGAACGGACAGCTCGCGTTCCATCCGCGCCTCCGCAAGGCTTGACACTATGGAAGGTATGGTATTGAAATGCCAGGGGAAAGACTTAATCTAGAACAGGCCGCAGCATTTCTTGGAATGGAACCGTTGGAACTCTCCAAGCGCGTCAGGCAAGGAGAGGCGCCATTTTCAGGAAATGTCGATAATCCGATTTTTGAAAAGGACGAAATCGACGCATGGGCATCGTCGCGCATCCTTGAGATGAACGAACGCCGCCTAAGCAAATACGAGCAAGGCGCAGTTGGAAAAAAGGAGAATGAAGGCCCGTTTCGGCTTGAAAGGCTTGTTTCGCCTGAAAGGGTGTTTCTGCAAGTAGATGCCCGCACCAAGTCTTCAATGCTTGCGGAACTGGTCAACTGCGCAGATTCGCTTGGCCTTCTCTACGATCCGCACGATCTGCTGGAGAGCCTACGCGCAAGGGAGGATCTTTGCTCGACTGCGCTGCCGGGAGGCTTCGCCATCCCACACCCGCGACATCATGACCCATATCTTGCACAAGAGTCTTTCCTCATCGTGGCGCTCCCAACTGTTCCAATCCACTTCGGCGCTCAAGACGGCAAGCCTTCGGACTTATTCTTCCTGCTAGTCTGCCAGGAAGACCGTCAGCACCTGCGCGCTCTGGCGCGGCTTTGTTCAATGCTTCTCAATCCCAACCTCGCCGCAGCCCTACGCGCCGCCGAGGACCCATCGGCCATTTGTTCCCTGCTGATATAGATGATTAAATTAAAATTTTATTGACATTATTAAAGGTGTAAACAGAGTCAATATCATCACTACTTGTCGCATCCAAGGCATTCTCACCTGTCAACAATTATTTGACGCCTCTTTCAGCAACTCCGGCCTTCCTTACAGCCTCATGAATGGCCTGTCAGCAACCCCAAAGTTGTTTCAAGGTTATTGACAAGAATATTACAAGAATGAGGCACTTATTTAAAGGTTATTAACAGACAGGTCTATCAATGGAGTCGGCCCTTCCTGGCCAGTTTTGACAATCAGGAAGTCAAACTTCTTTTCAAGTGACAGAATTGCTGCCTTGACACAGCTGAGATCGTTGCAATCCTCACTCATGTGAGCGGGAAAAAGGTATTTTAGGCCACTGGCGTCAATTGTATCCAGAAATTCTGCAGCCTGGTCATTTGAAAGATGACCTAATTTGCTTGCAATTCTGATTTTTAGCATTTCAGGGCGGTCAGAGTCCTTTAGCATCCTCATGTCATGGTTCATCTCTAGGACAAGGGCGTCGCAACCCTGGAGGTGATACCTAACCGAATTGGTGATGCATCCGAGGTCTGTCGCTATGCCGATTTTCTCCCCATTTTCCTCAATTATGTATGCCACTGCGCCGTTTGCGTCATGCGGAACTTCAAAAGGAGTTATTAACAGATGGTTGAAAGTAAATTGGCTTCCCGGTGAAAAATAGTTCCAGTCTATGTTCAGTGTGCCTTTTTTAATGCATTCGCATAGGCAAAGCTCGATTGAAGTAGCGGTTTCCTCCGAGGCAAAGACGGGAATGCTTTTTTTCTTTAAAATGGCCTCCAGCCCCTTGAAATGGTCAATGTGAGCATGGGTGATTAGGATGGCTGAAATGTCGTCTAGTGAAAGCCCGAATATGGCAAGATGCTTCTCTATTTTTGATTTTGTTATGCCGGCGTCAACTAGGATGTTGGTTTCGCCGTCCGAAACGAGTGTTGAGTTTCCCTTGCTACCGCTTGCCAGGACTGATATTTTCATAAGCACATTGTTTCCGCGAACATATAATCTAGTTTGGCTTTCAAGACACAAAAGGCCGTTGGTCGTAAAACCAACGGCTCTTTCTGTGCGAATTATGCTGAATCGCTACTTCATTGCCGCGAGGCGCTTCGCCGCGCGAGACTTCCTGCGATCAGCCGTGTTCTTCTTGATGACGCCCTGCTTGACGGCCTTGTCAAGCGTGGAAGCGTAGTCGGAGACGGCCTTCTTCATGGCTTCCTTGTCGAGAGACCCCTCGATGATGGGGCGGCGCGCAGTGTTGATCTTGCTCTTCACTGAGCGGTTTTTCTCACGGCTCTTCTCGGACTGTCTGACGCGCTTCTCTGCACTTTTGATGTTGGGCATAGCTTCTCCTGATGGGTAAAACCTAAGGTAATGGTGCGCTCGGAGGGACTTGAACCCCCACTCCTCGCGGAATAAGAACCTGAATCTTACGTGTCTGCCAATTCCACCACGAGCGCAAAATCAAGACTAATATACTATCACAAAATTAAAATATTTGCAATTATTTTTTGAAGGATGGCGAGGCGCATTTGAAGTTTTTATGATGATTTGACTTTTAGATGGCGATAGTATATCATTGATTGGGAGAGTCGATATGGCTAGAAAACTGGCATCTGTTGTAAAAATCGCAAGTGTGTCATCTATTCCCGATGCCGACAGGTTGGAGGTAATCGAAATGGATGGCAAGGGGTGGCGCGTCGTCACCTCCAAGGGAGAATTCCAGCCCGGCGACCTTGCCGTATATTTTGAAATCGACTCCTTCCTCCCTTCCGATGACGAGCGCTATGCCTTCCTGCGTGAGCGCTGCCTACGGAAATTCTGCTCCAAGGGCGGAAGTGTCCTGCGCGAAGGTCTTCGAATCAAGACGGCAAAACTTCGCGGCGTAATCTCCCAAGGTCTGGTGATGCCTATCGCGAAGTTCCCAGAACTGGTTGGCCCGGATGGCGCACCACCCGAAATTGGCTCAGACGCCACTGCCGCCCTCAACGTCGAGCACTACGATGAAGTGGCGGAGGCGATGCGTCCCGCACAAGGCGGAATCGGCGCCAGCGATGTAATGGGGTCTTTCCCCGGATTCATTCCAAAGACAGACGAGGAGCGCATCCAGAACCTCTCCGAGTATTTCACCACAATGCGCGGCCGCCTCTTTGAGGTGACGGAGAAAAACGACGGCACTTCTATTACGATGTTTCTCTCGCCGTCAATGGACGCCGAGAACCCCTTTGGCGTCTGCACCCGCAACCAGCGCATCAAGCCGCCGGAGGAAGGCGCAGAGCCAACGCTACCTTGGCGCATGGCCTACAAGTATTCGGTCGAAGCGGCTATCCGCGCGGCCAACGAGGCGACTGGCGCCGAGCTTGCCTTCCAGGGAGAGCTTGTCGGCCCTGGCGTCAATGCCAACCGCGACTTCTACCGTGACTGGGAGTGGCACGTTTTTCGCATCTGGAACATCACCGCCGGTTCTTTCGTTTCCCCGCCTGAGGCCCGCGCCCTCTGCGCCCGCATTGGCCTCCAGTATGTGCCGGTGATCGCCGAGAGCATGGATGTATTCAATCAATTTGCCGACACCGACGCACTGCTCGCCTTCGCCGAGGGCAAGACCGTGCGCGGCAACGAGCGCGAGGGCCTGGTCTTCAAGTCGGTCGATGCGCCATACGTCTCATTCAAGGCCGTCTCGAACCGCTACCTGCTGAAGAACGGCTGATGCCGTGGAGCCACAAAGGCCTTTTTTTGGTAGTATGGAATTGCTTTTGAAAGGTTGAACTGAAATGAACGAACAAGCATGGAAGATCGTCGAACAGGAAATCCAACGGACACGCGGCTCGCATCTGCGCGAGCTTTTCGCAGCTGACCCGAAGCGGGCGAAGAAGTTCACCGCCTCCGCTGCCGGCTGGACTCTTGACTACTCTAAGAACCGCATTGACGCGCGCCTGATGAAAGCTCTGGTGGCGCTTGCCGAAGACAGCGGCCTCCGCGCCGGCATTGAGGCGATGTTCACGGGCGAGCACATCAACGCCACCGAAGACCGCGCCGTCCTCCACACCGTCCTCCGCAATTTCTCAGGCAAGCCCGTTTTCGACAAGGGCCGCGACGTGATGCCCGACGTCCTTGAGGTGCGCAGACGCATGGCCGATTTCGCGAATCGCGTCCGCACCGGCGAATGGCGCGGCTTCACAGGCAAGCGCATCAAATACGTGGTCAACATCGGCATCGGCGGATCCGACCTCGGCCCTGCGATGGCCTACCAGGCGCTTCTTCCCTACTCCAAGCGCTCGCTGAAGTGCTTCTTCGTCTCCAACATCGACGCCACCCACTTGGCAGAAGTCTTGCGCGAAGTCAAGGCCGATCAGACGCTCTTCATCGTAGCATCCAAGACCTTCACGACGCTTGAGACCCTCACCAACGCTGTCTCAGCGCGCGCATGGCTCATCGGCAAGCTCGGCAGCGACGCGGCCGTGGCGAAGCACTTCGTGGCCGTCTCAACGAACGCCGCTGAGGTTGCGAAGTTCGGCATCGATACCGCGAACATGTTTGGCTTCTGGGATTGGGTCGGCGGCCGCTACTCGCTGCCGTCCGCCATCGGCCTCTCGCTGATGCTGGCCATTGGCCCCGCCAATTTCGAGCGCATGCTCAAGGGCTACTACGAGATGGACTGCCACTTCCGCACTGCGCCCTTCGAGCGCAACCTGCCTGTGCTGCTTGGCCTTCTCGGCATCCTCTACCACAATGGCTACGGCTGCGAGAGCATCGCCGTCCTGCCCTACGACCAGTATCTGGCGCGGCTGCCCGCATACCTGCAACAGCTGGACATGGAGTCAAACGGCAAATCCGTTGACAAGGACGGCAATCCGGTTGCCTGCACCACAGGCCCGATCGTCTGGGGTGAGCCTGGCACCAACGGCCAGCATGCCTTCTACCAGCTCATCCACCAGGGAACGCGCATGATTCCATGCGACTTCATTGGCTTCTGCAAGTCGCACAACCCGATTGGCGACCACCACGCAAAGCTCTTTGCTAATTTCGTGGCGCAGACCGAGGCCCTGGCCTTTGGCAAGACGGCCGACGAGTGCCGCGCCGAAGGCGTCCCGGAGGCGCTGGTGCCGCACAAGACCTTTGCCGGCAACAGGCCGTCGAACACGCTGCTGGCCGACGAGCTTACGCCGAAGACCTTTGGCGCGCTCATCGCGCTCTACGAGCACAAGGTCTTCACGCAGGGCTTCCTCTGGAATGTCTTCAGCTTCGACCAGTGGGGCGTGCAGTTAGGCAAGGTGCTTGCCGGAAAGGTGCTGAAGGAACTCACCGCCGACGCAACCCCCGCCCTCGCCCACGACTCCTCCACCAACGCCCTCATCGAGCGCTTCCGGAAGGCCTATTCCAAGTAGCCGCGAATGGCAGTGCCAATCGCATAGAGTGGAATATCGTCGGTGAACTTGCCGATGGAATATTCCGCCAAGGAAGTTCGAAGGCATTTTGGTGGCGAAAAGCGTTCGCGATATGACTTCAGGCTTTTAGCCTGAAGATTCGTTTCGGCTTTAACCTCGAGTGGATAGATGCCTTCTGCTCCTTGCACTATAAACTCCACTTCCGCCATGCCTTCATCCGTGGACCAATAGTAAGGCGATACACCGGATGCCACTAATTCCTGGAGAACAAACTGCTCCGTGAGGGCACCTTTGAAGTGGGTGAAAAGATTATGTCCTTCAATTAGCATTTGTGCTTTAATCCCGCACATTGCGCCCAGCAGACCCACATCATGTGCATAGAGTTTGAATGCGGAGAAATCCTCGTATGCTTTCAGTGGAATGCCGGGTCGAGACACGCGATGGACTTGCCGGATCATGCCGGCATCATCTAGCCACTGAAGCGCCGTTTCGTATTCGCGAGCACGCGCACCGGGCCGAAGCGCAGTATAGATTAGCTTCTTGTTCTCCTTTGCCAACTGCCCCGGAATGGAGTTCCACAGAAGTCTGATTTTTGGTAGAAGTTTTGGTTGGGCATGCTTCGCGAAATCCTTGTCGTATGCCTTGAGAAGTTCCATTTGGATTTTTCGGACATCTTTGAAATCGCGATTTTCGGCATAATTCGCCACGGCTTCTGGCATGCCGCCAACAAAATAGTATTTCTTGAGCAAGTTCGCGAAAGTTTCGTGAAAGGCCGAGATTGTTGACCAAGCCTCTTCTTTCAAACGCACTCGCTTTTCCTCCTCCCCCATAGCATCCAAAAACTCGCCAAAGGACATAGGGAGAACCTCAAGAAAACTTACCTTCCCGACAGGGAACGACACCTTCGCCGATACCTCCTTGCTACGCCGTTCTTCTCGATTGAGGGCGAGGCCTAGAAGGGAGCCAGCCGCCATAATTGCGAGATTGGGCATCTTCTCATGGAAATACTTTAGGCTTGTCAAAGTCCGTGGGGACTCCTGTATTTCGTCAAGCACAAGAAGCGTCCGGCCTGGAACGTTTTTTCTGCCCGTAGCCGTCGCGATAAGTTCAAGAATTCCCACTGCGTCGGTTGTGCCCTCTTCAATGGCGTTGCGCAAGGGCTCGTTATCGTGTAAATCGACAAACACAGTGTCATCAGAATAACGCTTTTGGGAGAATGCGCGAAGAAGCCAGGTTTTTCCCGTTTGGCGTGCCCCCATAAGAATCAAAGGCTTGCGTTGGGTTGAGAAATTCCACCTATCAATTTTGTCTAAGATGTCGCGATTCACAGGAAAACACTCCTTTTGCCTTAATTAGACAATACCATAATAGCAGGTTCTGCCATTTTTGGCAAGGAGTTTTTTATATGGCTTGCACATTTTCCTAATGAGTTTTGACATAACTTTGCACATTTTCCTAATGAGTTTTGTTCTAACCTCACACATTTTGGCAACCACTTTGCTCAATGTGGTAGCACGACACTCACATTGAAAAAGATTTCCGCACCGTAGTCTTGTAGCTGACTATCGCGACTTTTTGGCTCTTCAAAGAAAATTGTAGGAAATGCGTAGTCACGAATCTACCCAGGGCGCTACCGCTCCGAGCTTTGAAAACTGCCGGAAATGCGCATGCGCATTCTGCGGCGTGTCTGACGCCGCACCGAAGCAAGCTTCATGCGCCGCCAGCCCTGCCGCGCGGCCGTGGCCGCTCCCCGGCAGATTGGGAAGGCCGCTCTGCGGCATGGGAAAGCCAGGAAAGTCGGAAGTCGAAGGTCGGGAGGGACGCGCTTCGTCGCGTCCGCAGTGGCCCGGACGAAGCCAGGCCCTCCCTTCCAAGAACTTCCCAACCCGCCGGAGGCGGTTTCCCAATCTGATGCGCCGTGGCGAAGTCGCAAGGTCTGGGTGCAGGCGCATGATGCTTGCATCAATGCGACGGCATCCGGGCCGCTGGCTCGCACAGCGAGACGGCGCACCAGTTTCCTAACTTCTGCGCGGTAGCGCCATGAATACTCACAGCGGAGACTGCCAATGCTTCCACAAAAAACTTGGAAGAACCGACTTTTTTGATTTCCGTACCGTAGTCTTGCGGACTAACGCCAGCGGCTTTTGACGGCTTGGCCGCGCCCATGTCTGCGTCAAACCGCCTAACGGCGTTCGCGATATAGTTTCCATTCCATGCTTTGAAATGGAATAGTCCGAACCATTCCATAGAGCATCATGGAATGGTTTGACTTCTTGAATGTGGTTTGATAGATGCCAAAATGGTATTTGCGGGACTGGTCGCGCATACGCGACCCAGGGAAAAGGCATGAAACGATGCTTTCACAGTTGCCATAGGCTCTTTCATCCGCAAATGGAACTGCGCCAAATAGCCTAAAGCCCTTGACGGTCACTTCCTTCAAGGTTGGCCAAAAAGATTTCCGCACCGTAGTCTTGTGGATGGTTCTCGCGACTTTTGAGATTTCCGCACCGTAGTCTTGCGGCAACCCCAACAACCATTCCGCGCCGTAGTCTTGCGACTCGACACCCTCATTTCCGCCGGATTCGTCGGCGGGAGGGTGGACGTCCCCGTCCGCTGCTTACGGAATCTCCACGGAAACATTGAAGAAGCGGTGCGTGGCGTTTGTCGGGGTAGTCCATCCGCTCGCATCCGTCAGCGATTCGCGCCCGTAGATCGTGTAGGTACGCTTCGCGGCTTCTTCTGGTTCTAATTTCGGCTCCCACGAGATTTCAGGCATCTCGTCATTACACGAGATTACGGTGTGGAACGCAGCCGCCGCATTCGTCGGGCAGAGTCCCGCGAACCCTCGCCTATTCAATAAGGAAACTACACAGTATTTGATTTGCTACTGAACCGCCTCAAATTCTACCGTGAGGACGCCGTCTTCGAACGACTCGTCCAGGCTGCGGTAAGTTGCGCCTTCAGGCGGGGCGTTCCACACCTCAATGTTGACATTCTTTTCAGAAATAATTGCTGAAATGTTCTCGCGCGCCCATCGCTTCGCATTTTCAGCTGGCATCTCGCCAACGATGCGAAGCCGCACCCAGCCGCGCCTAGTGTCCTTGTCGTAAGACCATCCATCCTTTACAGGCCGCACAGAAAACGCCCAACCCGTGAAAACCAAGAATCGACCATCGCTTTCAGTCTCGTATTGAAGGGATTCCCTGACATCCTGCACCGGTATTTCGGGATTCTTTGACTGGAAGTCCTCGCGAACCAAGCGGCGAACATCAGGCTGTATTATCCGTAGCGCGATGTTTAGTGTCTGCGATTGATCTAGAACTTCGACGCGAACGAAGTAGCGCCCTCTTTCGTCTGGTTTGATGTCGCGGATGTTGTAGAGGCGCTGCGAAGTCGCGGCCACGCTGGTCGGCTCTGGAGCTGGCTGAGACCAGGCTTGCGTCTTTGCGGGCGCGGGAGACGGCGCCGGGGCATGCAGAGTGATGTCGAAGGATTGTGTCTTGGCGGAGGCCATGGCAAGCGCTTTTTGTACGGTGGGGTTTTCGTTCAGCGACGGCTGGAAAGAAACATAGGCGCGGACTGTCTGATCCCAAGATACGGATGGTAGCCGGAACGTCGTCTTACCATCACGACCAGACTGCATTGGCGCTGGCCTATGGTTGAGGTCCGGTATCGAGAACTCAACGTCAAACGGGCCCGGGACGGCAACGGCGTTCCTGGCACGAATTTTTGGCTCCGCAACGACTGTTGGCCCCAGAACAGGTCCTTCGCGTACTTCTGTTGTGTATTTGTGGAATCCGACAAGGCTCAATTGAGATGATGCTAGATATAAGTAATCGTCATTATCGTAAGATTCAAAAGGAAGTTCAAAGAAAAGCGAGGACACTGTTGGGATACCAAAAGCAACATTTCCTACCAAGACCAAGAAACATTCCAATGGAACCGGAAGATCCGCAAAAGCCCCTTCTACGCCATCACGATGTTCGGCTAAGCCAGGGAATAGACCGAAGGCTAGACGTTTTTGTTTCGTGATCGTCGTCGTTTCAGTATGAAAGGTTCTTGCGGTTTCCTCTCGCAAGTTGGCCTCCAGCCAGATTGTCACAGATTCGCTTCCGTTGGCACGATGCATTAAGCGTGTGGCGACGACGTCGGTTTTCGTCGGCGCCGTAGCCTCATCGTATATTGTATGCACCTCCTGCTTTACCTCCGGCTTCGGCTCGCCGACATTGAAGGAAACGCATCCGGCGAGCAGAAGCGCCGGCGCTAGCGGGGATATGGCTCTGATTGTCATTTTATCCAGGAATGGTCGTAAGGGTTCGCTGGCTCAAGGCCGTCCCACTGTTCCGAGGTTAGTTTGAAAAGTGCTGCAGCGGTTGCTTCATACGGGGAAAGCCACCCTCGTTCGGCCGGGAACAGCTTGCCATCGTTGTAATACTCATTGCCAACAAGATTTGCGTGTTCTGGTAGTCCGATAAGCCACGCTTCGCTTATTGCTTTCATCGGTGGCTTTTCATCGCGATTACACGCCATCACAAGGAGAACATCAAGAGGAAAAGCCGATTCCTCTGTAGAGAACAAGTGCGGGTATAGCGCCTCCAACGCCATATTTAAATCTTGAATGTTGTGCCTCAATTTAATAAAATCGCACCTATCTACTTTCCAAGACCGTCCTTCTCTTCCAAGGCTATAAGTCATTCCATCTCTTCGTGTTCTATTCTTAAAATGATGCAAATAATCGTAATAAGCATCTATCAATTGATTAGGAGAATCAAGATACGATTTAACTACTGCTTCATCGTATTTCATAGCCGCCTTAGCGTTACCCCTAAAAGCCTGCAGCAAGCTTCCTTCGCTATGATAATTTGACGCATTCTGTTCGCGAAGCCCCATGTATGACAGGGCGAATCCAGCGGCAGCATGCTCAATTACCTGTTTTGCCATTTCTAGATTCTTGCATTGCTTGCATATTACACGAATATATGCTATGCGGAACTTGCGCCCTTGCGGATCGGAGGGAGCATAGATGCTGAAATCCGTGCTTTCACCAGGATAGTAGTCGGAAATTGGCGGAGTGACATAGTATTGGGAAAGCCAATTCGAATCGTAATTGTTGGAAAGCGATTCGTTTCGCGTAACGCAGCCAATCATTGTTGTTAGCGCGATTGCGAATAGTGGTGTTGTCCTCATGTTTTATCTAATCCTTGTTTCAGTATTGTTGAAAAGGAGAATATGCATTATTCCTTCTCGATTTCGGCGAGGTCGCTCCAGACCTGCTCGCCGGTCGCGAAGTCAATAATCTGGAGCGTGAGTTCGTAGGTGTAGCGGTCGCCGCCTTGGAACTTGCGGCAGCGACCGTAAAATATGAATCGTATCGTCATTTAAACTAGGAGTGGTCGCCGGGGTTCGCCGACACCAGTGTAATAGCCCGTTCTGGGGCTGGGGCTATGTTGTTTTCTACCGCACCAGTCGGAATCCGATTTCCGGGCTTCTGTAGTCTGGCTCCTTGATTGGGCTTATGAAACTTCCGCGACCGTCAAATAAGCGGCAATCGATAATAGGATTGTCGAAACCTCCGCCCCGGATGGAACGATATGCACCATTGGCAACTTCAAATCGGGCCCTATGGAATCGAGAACCTGTCCACTCCCAGACATTGCCTAGCATATCGTAGAGACCGAAGGCATTTGGCTGTTTTTGTCCAACTGGATGAGATGTCCGATTGGAGTTCTCTCGAACCCATGCGACCTTGCCAATCGATTTCAGCGATGTCCGCGATATTTCGCTTCCGTCTTCAAGACGGCAATAATATCTGTCCGCCCCCACACGTCTGTCCGCCCCCGCACGACAGGCATACACCCATTCACTATCCGTTGGAAGCCGGAATGGTTTGCCTGTCGCGACAACTTCCGGAAGCGCATTCAGTTTCTCGATAAATTCATTGCAATCAAGCCAACTGACATATTCGACCGGCTTATCGGGATGTTTTGACATGGCAGGGTTCTTTCCCATAATGGAGAACCAAAGAGCTTGGGAAACCTCATATTTGCACATTTCAAAACCTGCTCCCGGTATTTCAACCATGTCCTCAAGCAGCTTTTTGACAAGCTCCTCCTGTGGAGCGGGAATAGTGCCGTCCCCATATGGGTCATCAGGACCGTAATCTATTGGCACGGAGCCTGTTGGCACAGGGCCTGTAACGCACCCACAACCAAGAAGTGCGATGATGATTGATGTTGTTGCTGTTTTCACGTTTGTCCTCCTTATTTGTATTGTTGTTAAAATCCTTCCACACGGAAGGAGAAAATGCATTATTCCTTCGCGACTTCGGCGAGGTCGCTCCAGATCTGCTTGCCCGTCGCGATGTCAATAAGCTGGAGCGTGAGTTCGTAGGTATAGCGCTCCCCATCCCTGAAGGAACGATAGCGCCCGTAAATCTGGTAGTCGGCGGAGACATGGGTTCCAAAACGCTGGAGATTCGCGCCATCGTTGAGGCCGACATTCGCATTCTTCGTGATTGAACCGGCAAGCGTCTCGGAGACCGATTCCGCTGAATCCGCGTCGTCAGTGATGTCAAAGAGTCGCGTCTTGCGGAGGGCGATTTCAAGCCGCCGCCTCGCCGATTCGAGTTTCTGGGTGACGCGGTCCTGCGTGTAGTTTTCAATGTTGCCTATTTGAAGAACAGGCAATGAGCCTTTCTTCGCGGCCAGGAGTTCGTAATGTTCCTGGAAGCCCTCGTCGTCCTGCATCTTTGCTACAAGGTCGGCGACTGCTGCCTTCATATCGTAAATTGTCGCCGTCTCCGGCTTGCCGAAGTGGACAGACTCCGGGTTCACATAGCCGTGGCGGCAGCCGACAACTAGATGCAACGCTGCGATGGCCGTTATTGCGACAAACGATTTGCAAATGCTTTTATTCATGGTTTTTGCACCTTGTTTACAGTGTGTTACTTAAAAAACGAGCCACTAGGCTTGCCGTAAAATTCTTTTGACGTTACTGGAGCGTGTCGAACAGATCCGCCACTTCCCACAGACGGATTCCTGTAGAGTACAGGTCCTTCTACTGCATCGGGGAGGTAAACATCCGTTCCTTCTCCGTCAGCACTATACTTTTCCCTAATATCTTCCTCAAATTTTTTTTCAGCCAAGGCAAATCCGCCATCTTCAGTCCTGGCTATGGACATGACATCGCCAGGTTTTTCATCGGTATTCGACAGGCGTAGCACCTCTCCCGAATCCGAAAGGTACGAAGGGATTCCCGCTTTTACAAAACTGTCATAATCTGTTCCTGAAAAGCCAGCTGTGTCATTACCCTGTGGATGGGAATGCCATCTTCCTACAATAGAAAGGACATTTTCGTATTCTTCGGTTCTCGATTCCAGCGGTTTTCCTTTTGGCACAAATTGACATTCGATTGTTGTGTTCAAGGTCCATAATGTTCCGTCCTTGTCGGTGAAAACCTGCAACGACTTCGGGTAGGATACCACTGAGCGATCCTGCGTTCCTTTTATCAAAGATGTCCTGTAGAAAAAGTAGCCCCGATTCAAAATCAACCCCCCATACTCGACAACTTTTGCATCGGGAAGTTTACGAACAGCCTCATCGAACGACAATACAGCATGTTCCATAGTGCTGAAAGCCCCGGCTGAACTTTCCAACGTTAAATTCAACGGTTTGTCCTTCCCCCTGGTTGTTGTGGCGCAAATTTTCCCCACATACTGGAACTTGGGAAAGGATTTACGCTGGGCTTCAGTCGTCGGACTAAAAACTTTTCCGGACGATGGTTCAACGAAACATATTCCATCGTCACATGAAGTACTCGTTGCGCAAACATTGCGTTTGCTGATGTAAAATGGGGAAGGTGTTCCGACTTTGACATACACGCCCCAATGGTCAGAACTTTCACCTTTTGTCGTTTGCACAAACACTTTCAGGCAGTCATTGATTTCCCGATACGGATTCGATATATCAATAGTTAAAAGAACCTTTTGAACTTGAGTATTTCCTTTTTGAGATATTACTGGTGCTGCGCCAAATTTTAGGGCAAAAGACCACTGCGCAACCAGACATAGGACAATAACGGCTGTCCTCTTCATTTCAGAATCTCCCCAATGTCCTTGATGCCTTGAATGATGTCCTTGCCGGTATCGACACCATCCTCCTCCTTGTCTGGGTTGAGGCCGAAGTCTGGCATCTCGCAGTCGCGCATTGAGAGAACTTGCGGCATCCCCTCGATGCGCGTGTAACTGCTCTCAAGATATTTGCCATAACCCCGTGCACGGAGAAGGCGCACCTCGTCATCCGTCGCTCCGGACTTATTGATGCGGTCAATCAGCGCGGCGAAATGGGCATCTTCCTTGCGAATGCGGCGCCCCTCCTCGTTTTCTCGCAGAACGACAATGAAGGTGGTCCCTTCCTGAAACTGGGCGCGAACCTCGAACGTCTCCGTGTAGGGATAAGAGATTTTCAAGTTGTGAAGGCCCTCGGACACTTTGATTTTAAGCGGCGGCTGGCCAATGGTGCCGGCCGTTCCATAGCTCACGCCGTCAATGGATACGTCGGCCCCTGGGAAGTTGCAGCCAAACCCGACCTCGACAAGCTTCAGCACGACATCGCGCCACCGCACCTTCTCGCTCTTGGCCAGAAACGCATCAGCAGCTTTTGCGACGAGTTGCCCGACAAGTTCCGAATAAACGGCCTCGGCATTTTGCGACAGCTGGTCTGGCGTCATCTTGCGCGAGGTTTCAGTGACTGTGACGGCGGCGACGTTTGCCCCCTTTGGAATCCGCTTCGCGGAAAGGGTCAGCGTCATCCTGACGGCCTGGACGCGTGCTGGAACGCCAAATCCCACAACGGAGGTCTCGCCGACTGCGGCCGTAATTAGTGCTTGGGCGTCGAGATTCTCGGCAAGGCGCGTTGCCGAGGATGGCGGCAGCTTTTCGCCCCACGGGACATGGTTGAGGTCTTCGCCAATGACATCATTGGGGTCAATGATGTTGAAGAGATCGCCGGAAAGCCGCTCGGAGAGCCTGTCGCCTAGGTTAGACAGTGGCTTTTGGAACTCGTCGGAAGCGTGGTTCTGCACAACTAGCAGCGCATTTACAGGCTCGCGTTCCATTTCCGCCGTTTCCGCGGCCAATACGGCATAGGCCGCGAATAACGCTACGGGGATAAGCATGGCAATTTGCTTCTTCATGTTCATTGTAGTCTCCTTGTGCAACGCTCAATGGCTACTTGTTCTTAAATGGCCGTAGGACAAGGCGGTAGTCCGCAGCGTGCGGAACAGGGCAAATTCCCTGCAGAACGGCCTCTTCGCGCCCGTGGAGCATGAGCGGCGTCCAAAGGGTTTCCGCGCCTTTGAGGGTTAAGCCGTCCTTGTCCTTCCATGTAAAGCAGTACTGGCAGTCAAAGTCGCGCTTTTCGGTATTGCGGAGCGTTACCTGCGCTTTCATGAAGCCGTTGTCGCCAATGGTTGTCTGATCCTGGACAACCTCGATGTGCGATGCAAAGCGTCTGTCTTCCACGTGCAGGACGCCCTTCTCGGCGGAGAAACCCGCAGATGTTGACGAGAGGCACCCGGCGGCAAAGATGAGGGCCGAAGCCGAAAATGTGTGAACGAGAAACTTCATAGTCGTCAAGCCTCCTAGACTTTTTAAAAAGCGAAATTGATGACAGGGAAAAATGGAATTGTAGAGTCGCTGATGATGTTGATGACACCTATTTGCAGTCCTTCAAGGGAGCGTGCGGAATTGATGACACCTATTTGCAGCCCCGATCCGCAGTCGATGTTGTTATAGAGTCCGACTTGGAGGCCGGAAAGGCTGGCGGCGCGGTTGACGAACGATATCTGAAGACCCTCGCACAATCCATCGGCAACGTTGACGAGACCGGCTGCCTGAAGGCCGTAGAAGTTCACTTCGCAACGGTTGAGAACTCCTGCTATTTGCACTGCGCCATCGGAATTGCCGATGCTGTTCCAAAGTCCTGCGACCTGCACACCATCGAATTCTTCAGATGTAATGTTGCCAAGTAATCCAATGTCGAAGCCGGCAATGTCGCGGTGGCGCCCGGCGAGGAGATTGACGCGCAAACCATAGACCGACCACATCCCGCCCGGAGCCTCCAGCGCGGGCAGCAGCGAAATCGCGACAGGCGTGACTCCTTCAGATGGCTCGACCCGCTCGCCAATCTCGCGCGTCATGACCTCCCGACCAAATGCGGCGGACACCTCCCCGAAGACGCGCGTCCTCGCGCCGTCGGCGAATGCCGCAAAGGCCGACGCCACAAGCGTGGTTGCGGCGATGGCGGCTATTTCTCGTTGTGTCTTCATGGGGTCGTTTCCTTGCTGGTTGGACTTCCGGCATTGGAAGCGACTCCACATAAAAATGCGGCCTCTTCCCGTGTTCTGATTTCAGGCTCCTGGAAATGGCCTTGCTGAAAACACGAAAAGAGACGCGCAATCACGCGCTCCGTTGCATCGTGCCGTTCAGCGAATTTTTCCAGGATTCGAAATCAACGACTGCTATGCAGAAAGCGAAATTAGATTGTTAGGTTAAGTCGTTAGTGGCTAGTGGTTAGTCCTTGGTGTTTGTTTTCCGGCGCACCCGCGCCGAAAGTTAATTGTGAGAATAGAATAGCAAAGAGAAGGACGGATGTCAAAAAGGAAGTTTAGGGGTTTGGCGCAAGCGCCTTTTCCGCGGCGGCTTCTGCGGCCTGGCGGGCGGAGGCGTCGCCTTCCTCAAGTGTCTGGCGGGTGAGGGAGCGGAGCGCTTCCGCAGAACGGCGGTTGGCGCCGGTCGCCCGCATCAGCGGAACCAGCGCCAGCGCAAGCAGCGCACAGGCAAGCAAGACCTCAACTAGCGAGAAGCCGCCGCGCCTGTCAGTCGGCAGAAATGCCGAGAAGTTCGAGGATGCGCGAGAGGTCATCGTTGTCGAGGAAGTCGATTTCGATTGTGCCGCGCGCCTTGCGTCCGTTGGCGAACGTTACGCTTGGCCGCAGCCGCACCGGCGCTCCAAAGAAGCCGTGGAGACGGTCTAGCAGGAAACGCGCGTGGCTTTCCGGAATGTCGGACTTGCGCGTGCTTTCAGTTGCCTTTTCCTCGTCCCGCCGCGCAATCATGCGTTCAAGCGCCCTGACGGACTGTCCGGAGAGGACGCACTTTCGCGCCAGGAGCGTCTGCTCGGTTTCGTCGGAGAGCGATAGCAGCACCTTGGCGTGGCCGACGGAGAGCTGCCCTGCCGAGACAAGCTGCTTGACTTCGTCAGGAAGCTCCAGCAGACGCAGTGCATGCGCAACGCTGGCGCGGCCCTTGCCCACGCGGTCCGCCACTTCCTGCTGGGTGAGGTGGAACTCCTCGACCAGGGTGTGGTAGCCTTCGGCCTCCTCGATGGCGTTTAGATCATCGCGCTGGACGTTTTCGATGACGGCCATTTCGGCGGCCTCGCGGTCGGATACCTTGACCACGCGGACGGGAACTTCCTCCAGTCCAACCTCAATTGCGGCGCGCAGACGGCGTTCGCCCGAGATCAGCTCGAAGCCGCCGCCCTTCGACGCGGGGATTCGGCGGCAGGTGAGCGCCTGGATTAGGCCGTGGACCTTGATGGTTTCGGCGAGTTCCTTCAGGGATTCGGGGTTGAAGGTGCCGCGCGGCTGCCAGGGCGAGCGGTGGATGAGCGAGGTCTTTACCTGGAGGAACTCATCGCCCGATGGCAGGACCTGAGGGGCTGCCGTAGCCGCCACTGGCGCCGCACCAGCGGCCTTGGCGGCAGATGCCGCGCCCTTGATGGAGGAGACGATTTCCTCGCGGGCGGCCTGGATGCTGTGCTGCGCCGTGGCTTCGGCCTTGGCGGAAATCAGGGCGTCGAGCCCGCGGCCCAAGCCGGCGCGACGCGGCTGCACCGCTGCCGGACGCGGCTGGAGAGGCGCAGGGATAGGCTTCGCCGGCGCAGGTGCGCGGGGTGCGGGTTTGGGAGCGGCCTTTGCGCCCGCGCTCTTTGCAGGCGCGGGCTTGACGGCAGGAGCGGCCTTTTTGGGCGCGGGTTGAGAACCCGCGCCGACCGGACGAGTGACCGACTTGGCCTTTGGCTGAGGCGCTGGCTTGGAGGCGGGTTTTGCCGCAACCTTTGCCGGCGCCTTCTTCGGGACTGGTTTATTCTTCATGGGCTGCTCCCTCCACCCTTGCGCACTACATCAGCGTATACTTGGCGATGAAGATAATCGTCAGCACGGTCATCAGCCAGTGCACCTTCTTGCACTTGCCGGTGAGGAGGTTGATGAGCGTGTAGGAGATTATGCCGAACATGATGCCGTCGCTGATCGAGTAGGTGAAGGGCATCCAGGCAATCGTGATGAAGGCGGGGAGGCTCTCGCCGACGTCGTTCCAGTCGATGTCAACGACAGAGGTGAGCATCATGTAGCCAACGACCACGAGGGCCGGCGTGGTGGCAAAGCCGGGGATGGCGAGGAAAATCGGGGCGAAGAGAATCGCCAGCGCGAAGAGGATGGCCGAAGTGACGGCGGTGAGGCCGGTCTTACCGCCGGCCGCGACGCCGGATGCCGACTCGACATAGGTCGTGGTCGTGGAGGTGCCGAAGACGGCGCCCACGGATGTGGCGATTGCGTCGGCGCAGAGGGCGCCGGAGATGCGCGGCAGGCGCCCTTCCTTGTCAAGGAAGCCGCCCTTCATCGATACGCCGATGAGGGTGCCGAGGGTGTCGAAGAGATCGACGAAGAAGAAGGCGAACATCACGACGAAGAAGTCAAGCGACTTGATGAGGCTCCAGCCGGACGCGATTGTCTCGCCGTTCTTGACATGTGTCCAAGCGTCGGCGTGGAAGAGACCGCCAAAGGTCTGGCCGAATTCCTTGAAGGAGTCGGCAACGCCTGCGAAGGTGAAGGCCGGGTAGAGCGAGAAGTAGCCGGCGGCTGGATCGGGAACGTAAATCCCGGTGGCCTGCGCGACCATCCCGAGCACCCAGGTGAAGAGGATGCCGAAGAGGATGGCGCCTTTGATGCGCCAGGCCAGCATGACGCCCGTGAAGATCGTGCCGACAAGCGCGAGTATGGCGCAGATGCCCTGCGTGTGCAGCGGGACGTCATGGAAGCTGATGCAATCGACGAGCGTCGCGCCGTTGTCAACGACGACCTTGGAGGTCTGGAGGGCGATGAAGCAGATGAAGAGGCCAATGCCGGCGGCGACGGCCTTCTTCAGCGAGAGGGGTATCGCGTTGAAGATGCCTTCGCGGATGGGGGTCAGTGAAAGCGCCAGGAAGACAAGGCCCTCGACGAAGACGGCCAGTAGCGCGAACTGCCAGCTGTAGCCCATGCCCACCACGACGCCGAAGGTAAGGAAGGCGTTGAGGCCCATGCCGGGGGCGAGGACGAAGGGGTAGTTGGAGAGGAACGCCATAAGGAGCGTGCCGACAATTGCCGCGAGCGCCGTGGCGATGAACACGCCTCCGCGCGGGATTCCCGCAATTGAAAGAATATTGGGGTTGACGGCCAGAATGTAGGCCATTGTCATGAAGGTCGTGAGGCCCGCGACAAGTTCGGTGCGGACGTTTGTTTCGGCCTTTGAGAGTTTGAACAGTTTTTCTAGCATTTTTGGCTCCTAGTTGGGTTTGCTCCTGATTAATTGATGACATCCCCTACTGCGCCCGCAGCAGGAACTGGTTTTTCTTGCCGGCGCGTAGCACGGCCACGCGGCCCTCGACGAGGTCGCCCTCGCCAAAGACGCGGTCGAGCGGCGCCTTTTCGCCGTTGAGGGAGAGTCCGCCCTGCTGCGCGAGGCGCCTAGCCTCGCCCTTTGAGGCGGTCATGCCCGCTGCTGCGGCCACTTCGAAGACAGGCTTCCCGACGATTTCCGCGCGCGGCAGCGCGCCGGACTTCACGTTGCGGAAGATGCCTTCGAGTTCGTCGGCGGAAAGACCTTCGATTGAGCCGCCGAAGAGGACCTCGGTGGCTCGCTGCGCCTGGCGCAGTCCGGCCTCTCCGTGGACGGCGCGCGTGACCTCCTCGGCCAGCACGCGCTGCGCCTCGCGCTTCTCGGGCGCCTCGACAACGGCGCGTTCGAGTTCGACGATGCGCTCCTCCGGCAGGAAGGTGAAGATGCGCAGGTAGCGGCCCACGTCGGCGTCCATCGAGCGGAGGAAGAACTGGTAGAAGTCGTAGCAGGAGGTCTTGCGCGAGTCCAGGAAGACCGCGTTGCCCTCGCTCTTGCCGAACTTCACGCCGTTCGCGTCGCAGACGAGCGGGAAGGTGAGGCCGTATGCCTCGACCCCGCGCATGCGGTGGATGAGGTCGGTGCCGGCGGTGATGTTGCCCCACTGGTCGCTTCCGCCCACCTCCATCGTGCAGCCGTAGGTGTCGTGGAGGTGGAGGAAGTCGTTGCCCTGGAGAATCTGGTAGCTGAACTCCGTGAAGGTCATGCCGCCGTCGGTCGCCTCAAGGCGCTTCTTGACGCTCTCCTTGGCGAGCATCTGCGGGACTCGGAAGTTCACGCAGATGTCGCGGAGGAAGTCGATCGCGTTCACGCCGCTGTACCAGTCGTAGTTGTTGACCAGGATCGCGGGGTTGACGGGGTCGTCGAACTTCAGGAAGCGCGAGAGGTTCTCCTTAATGCCCTCCAGGTTGTGGCGCACCTGCTCGACCGTCAGCATCTTGCGCTCGACGGACTTGCCGGACGGGTCGCCGATAAGGCCGGTGGCGCCGCCGACAAGGGCGATGACGCGATGTCCGGCGCGCTGGAGGTGCGCCAGCATCATGATGGTGACGTAGTTGCCGGCCTGCAGGCTGTCGGCCGAAGGGTCGAAGCCCGCATAGACCGTGAGCGGCTTTTCAAGCGCCGCCTCCACGTCGGGGCTGGTGACAGCCTCGACGAGGTGGCGTGACTTGAGGTATTGGAGGAGCGACATTTACTTCTCCGAAGGCGTCCACTCTTCGCTCTGCGCGAAGGCGGCGTCGAAGGCGGATGCAAGGCCGACCATGTTCTCGCCCGGCTTGATCGTCGCCTCTTCGGCGCCGATTTCCTTGGTGAGGGCCTCGATTTCGTCTTCGGACATGTCGACGGCCTTGATCGAGAGGCCGATGCGGCGGTCGCCGCCATCCACGCGCACGATGCGCGCCTCGACCTCCTGGCCGACCTTGAGCGCGTCCTTGACCTTCTCGACGTGGTCGTTCGAGATCTGGGAGATGTGGACGAGTCCGTCCACGCCGTCCTCGAGCTCGATGAAGGCGCCGAACGAGGCGATCTTCGAGACCTTGCCCTTGACGATCTGGCCAATGGAGTAGCGGGTCGCGATGGAGGACCAGGGATCCTCGCTCGCCTGCTTGAGGCCCAGCGAAATGCGCTGCTGCTCGACGTCGATCTCCAGAACGACCGCCTCGACCTCCTGCCCCTTCTGGAGCATTTCGCTCGGGTGGTTGATCTTCCGCGTCCAACTCATGTCGGACACGTGGATCATGCCGTCGATGCCGTCTTCGATCTCCACGAACGCGCCGTAGGAGGTGAAGTTGCGGACCTTGCCCTTCACGCGGCTGCCAATCGGGTAGCGCTTCTGGACGGTGTCCCAGGGGTTTTCTTCGGTCTGGCGGATGCCAAGAGCGATCTTCTGGTTGACGGTGTCGATCGAGAGGATGGCCACATCGACTTCGTCGCCGACCTTGAGGACGTCGGACGCCTTCGCGACGCGCTTCGTCCAGGAGAACTCGGAAATGTGGACGAGGCCTTCGATGCCGGGCTCGAGTTCGACGAATGCGCCGTAGGGAGCCAGGTTGACGACCTTGCCGTGGAACTTGGCGCCAATCGGGTAGCGCTCTTCGATGCCGTCCCAGGGGTTCTTCTGCGTCTGCTTGAGACCCAGCGAGACGCGCTCGCGGTCGAGGTCCACATCGAGGACGACCACTTCGAGTTCGTCGCCGACCTTGAGGACTTCGCTTGGGTGCTTGACGCGGCCCCAGGACATGTCGGTGATGTGGAGCAGGCCGTCGAGCCCGTTGAGGTCGATGAACGCGCCGAAGTCGGTGATGTTCTTGACCTTGCCGGTGCGGTGCTGGCCGATTTGGATCGAGGCCAGGAGTTCGCGCTTCTGCTCGGCGACGCGCTCTTCGATGAGCTCGCGGCGGGAAAGGATGAGGTTGCGGCGCTCGTTGTTGATCTTGAGCAGCTTGAGTTCGAGCGTCTTGCCGACGTATTCGTCCATGTCGTGGATCGGCTCGACGTCGATCTGCGAACCCGGGAGGAAGGCGGTGATGCCATCGACCTCGATGGTGAGGCCGCCGCGCACCTTGCCGGTGACAAGGCCGTTGATGGTGCAGCCTTCGGTGTACTTGTTGAGCAGGGCTTCCCAGCGGAGCTTCTCGTCTGCCTTGGACTTGCTGAGGTCAACCATGCCGCTGCGCGTCTCAAGCGAGCAGATCAGCACGTCGCAGGTGCCGCCGATCTTGATTTCTTCGTCCTTGAAGTCGCTTACGGGAACGCTTCCTTCGGCCTTGTAGCCGATGTCAATGAGCACGTCGTTGCCGCTGATGGCTAGGATGGTGCCCTTCACGATTTCGCCTGCCTTGAGCTTGTTCGTCGTGTTGTTCAGCATCGAGGCCAGGAGGTCATAGTCGCCGCCGGTCTTCGGGGCGAATCTTACGGGGGAATGTTTTCCCATTTTGTCTTTTTCCGGGAATGGTTCAGGGGTTGCCGGCGTGAATCTGAACCGTTCCCGAAGGAAGAATCCAGCCGTCCCTGCGTGAAAAACACAAGTGGTAAGATTCTATCAAAAAGCGAAGGAAAAAGCAAAATCTGCTATAATATGTAGTCTGTGAAACGCCATCTCCAAAGAGCCCTCTGCGCGATTGCGCTTGCCGCGCTAGCCGGATGCCGGACGCCCATGCCGCCCGGCGAGGCCACGCACGGCCTGCGACTCGGCCCGTTCTTCGAGACGGCCCGCGCCGCCGATGGCTCCCGCCTCTTCGCCCTCCGCCCCTTCTACAGTTGGGAAGCAACCTCACCCAATCCTGATGTCCAAACTGCGTTTGACCAGAGAGAGCCTGGGGCCGCGGAGGCCCCAGCTGCAGCGCCGCAAGCCGCGCGCTCCGAGCACGACATCCTCTGGCCCCTCGCCATTCGCTCGCAGCGCGACGATCACTACTACTGGCGCGCCCTCCTCGCCTACGGCACCGGCACAATCGACGACCCCACCTCCCCCAGCGACCCCTGGCGCTTCCGCCTCTTCCCCATCTTCTTCACGGGCCGCACCCAGGAAGGCGAGGACTACACTGCCCTCTTCCCCATTTTTGGCACGGTGCGCGACTTCCTCGTCTTCCACGACAACTCCTTCGTCCTTTTCCCCATCTACGCCTCCGGCCGCTCTTCCAACGGCACCGAGATGCGCACCGTCCTCTGGCCTTTCTACCTCACTCGCCACGGCGAGCGCACCGACCAGTTCCGTCTCTGGCCCTTTTACGGCACCGCCGAACGCCGCAACGCCGCGACAACGCGCCGCTCGCGCTTCGTAGCCTGGCCCTTCTGGAGCGATGCCTCCGCAACCGGCCAGGTCGAAGGCTCCGGATTCATTCTCTTTCCCATCTACGGCCACTCGCGCTACGAGCGCCAGCACCGAGGCACCGAGGAGAGCTGGAGCGTCATCCCGCCGCTCTTCCATTATGCGCGCGGCGACGACGGCTACCGCAAACTCCTCGCCCCCTGGCCCTTCGTGCGCATCCTTGACACCGACACCCGCCATGAGCGCCACATCTGGCCGCTATGGGGCAGCACAGAGAGCTTTGACGGCGCCAATTGGCGCAATCGGAATCGCGGGCTCAGTCCCGCATATTCTCGCCAGTATTTCCTCTGGCCATTCATCAGCTCCACGCGGAGCGAGCGCGGCGGCGCGTCCGAGCGCGTGCTCCACCTGCCAATGCCCTTCTACTTCCACCGGGAGACGCAGCATGGCGGGCCGCGCCAGCAGGACGCCGCGCCGGCTCCGAGGGCCTCCTACTCCCGCCTCTGGCCCCTCTTCTCCTACCGCCGCGTCACCTCTTCCCCCGCAGGCGATGCCGCCGAAACCAGCGTCCGCGTTCCTGAACTTTCGCTCTGGAGCAAGAGCGAGCAGGTCGAGCGCAACTGGGCGCCGCTCTGGTCGCTCTACACCTATCGCCGCAAGCCTGATGGCGCCTACTGCAACGACCTCCTCTGGGGCTTCCTCTCCTGGGGCCGCAACTCCTCCGGCGGCCGCATCCTCTCCCTCCTCTGGCTCCCCCTCCTCAAATAGTCACCCATCCCCCTCCCAACTTCCCAACTTCTCAACTTTTCAACCTCTAAACATTCAGGGCGCTTGCGCCCAACCTTTCAACCTTTCAACTTTTCAACTTCCCAACTTCCCTTCTCCTCATGATCACCCGCGAACCCATCTTCCTGCCGCCGCCGCGAGGCCGCTTTGAGGCCGCCGGCCGGAAATGCCTCGCCGACCTGCGCGAGACGGGCGTCTGCACCAAATACCTCGCTTCAGCCCTCTGGGCCCTTCGCCTCCTCCCCGCCTCGCGCCGGATGCGCAAGGAGTCCGTCGCCCAGATGTTCGTCGCCGGCATCAAGAGTCTGCCCGTCATCACCTTCGTCGCCATCTTCACCGGCATGATCCTGGCCCTCCAGCTTGGACTCGAACTCCAGCGCTACAGCCAGGAGCTCTACATCGGTTCCGCTGTCATGGTTTCCCTCCTTCGCGAAATGGGGCCATTCATGACGGGCCTCATCCTCGCCGCATGCGTCGGCTCCTCGATGGCCGCCCAGATCGGAACAATGTCGGTGAACGACGAAATCGCCGCCCTTGAAATCATGTCCATCGACCCCGTCCGCTTCCTCATGGCGCCACGCCTTGCAGCGATGATCGTCATCACGCCGGTGATGTCCTTCTACACCTGCATGATGGGCGTCCTCGGCGGGGGCGTCGTCGGCATGACGCAGCTGAACATCAACTGGAACCAGTATGTCCAGAACGCCCTTGAGTTCGCCGACCTGCGCGACCTCTACGTGGGGCTCTTCAAGGCGCTCCTCTTCGGCATGATCATCGCCACCACCGCATGCTACGAAGGGTTCTCCACCCGCAACGGCGCGGTAGGCGTGGGTCAGGCCACCCGCCGCTCCGTAATATCCGCCTTCCTCCTCATCCTCGTCGTCGGCTACTTCGTCACCCGCCTCTTCTACAATGGATAGCCGCTTATTCGCTTGATTCTTCCAAACTTTTCAACCTCTCAACTTTTCAACTTCCAATCCAACCGTGATTCGCTTTGAACATGTCACAAAGCGCTTTGGCGCAAAAACCGTCCTCGACGATGTCTCCTACGAGGTGCGGAAGGGGGAGGTGTTCTTCATCGTCGGCCCCTCCGGCACCGGCAAGAGCGTCTCGCTGAAGCACATGGTCCGCCTCCTCCAGCCCGACGAAGGCCGCGTCGTCGTCGCCGGCGAGGACATCTCCCACGCGCCCGACTCCGCCCTGGAGCGGATGCGCGAGCGCTTCGGCTATCTCTTCCAAGGCGGCGCCCTCCTTGCATGGCTGTCCGTGGCCGACAATGTCGCCCTCCCGCTTCGCGAAAAGACCAAGATGTCCGAGGAGGAGATACACGACAAGGTCATGCGCACCCTGGCCCTTGTGGAACTTGAGAACGACGCCGACAAGATGCCCTCGGAAATCTCTGGCGGCATGCAGAAACGCGCTGGTCTTGCACGGGCCATTGTCCGCGACCCCGAGATCGTCCTCTACGATGAGCCAACCTCCGGCCTCGACCCCGTGATGTCGCGC
The DNA here is from genome assembly GCA_017962605.1 of Kiritimatiellia bacterium. GTDB lineage: Bacteria > Verrucomicrobiota > Kiritimatiellia > RFP12 > JAAYLN01 > RGIG5952. Next base: position 33,054 of record JAGCUY010000188.1, read on the forward strand.
CACATCGACCGCCTTATCGCCGACCTCAACAACAAGCTTGGCGTGACCTCCATCGTCGTCACCCATGACCTCAACAGCGCCCTTTCCATCGGCCACCGCATAGCGATGCTAAAAGGCGGCCACATCGTAGAACTCTCAACCCCGGAGGCCTTCCGCGCCTCCACCAACCCCGATGTCCGTGAATTCATGGACGCCCAGTTTAAAATACAATCCTAAAACTCCTTCCTCTCAACTTTTCAACTTTTCAACTTTTCACCTTTTCAACCTCTCAACTTCCCACCTTCCCTGACTACATCATCCCGCAAAGGCTCGCCAATCTCCAACGACACCATCGTCGGACTCTTCGTGTTCCTCGTATTCCTGGGACTCGCCCTCTTCACCATCGTCCTTTCGGGAATGTCCCTCATCGGCGAGGGAGGCTCGACGCTTTATGTGAAATTCGACCGCGTAGGCGGACTGAAGCGCCACGACTCCGTAATCGTGCGCGGCATGCCCGTCGGCCAAGTCAAGGCGCTCGCCCTCAAGGAAGACGGCGTCGTGGTGACCCTGGCGCTCAATCAGCCGGTGAATGTCCGCGAAGGCTACCACGTCCGCGCCGAAAGCACCTCGCTTCTCGGCGGCATGCAGCTCGTCCTCGAGACCGGAGAAGGCTCGCCCGTCTCCTGCTCCTTCTCGCGTCCGCTTGTCGGCATGCCGCCAGAGAATGTCATGGACAGCGCCAACAGCCTAATCGACGATATCCGCACATCCCTCAACGAAGGCGGAATACGCACCAACCTTGAGGCCATCGTCGAGGACATCCGCGTCGTCACGGGCAACATCCGCTCCGGACAGGGCACCATCGGCCACCTCCTCTCCACCAACGATGTTTTTTACTCTGACCTCGCCTCAACCGTCTCCAACATCGCCGCCATCGCCGCCCGCGTGGAACGTGGCGAAGGCACTGTCGGCCGGTTGCTCTCCTCGGACGAAACCCCATACAACCAGCTCACCAACTTCGTGAACTCGCTCTACCTCATTGGGGAGCGCGTGGAGCGCGGCGAAGGCATGATTGGCCGGCTGCTCTCATCGGATGAAACCTCCTACAACCAGCTCACCAACTTCGTCGCCAGCCTCGATTCCATCGGTACGAGGCTGAAGGAAGGGGAAGGCGCGATTGGCCGCCTGCTGTCGCCGGACGACCCGCTGGCCACCGATCTGGCCGACACCGTCCACAACCTCAAGGTCATCACCGATCGTCTTGAGCGCGGCGAAGGTCTGCTAGGCCAGCTCATGACCGATGATGGAGAAGTCGGCAAGGAAGTCAACGGCATCCTAAAAGACGGCCGCGACCTCATCGACGACTATCGTGAAACCTCGCCGGTCTCGACCTTCTCCTCGATCTTCTTCGGCGCGTTCTAGCCCCGTGGCGACATCAACGCATCAAGGGGGGACAGATTCTAGTCAGCGATGTATCAAGCACGGCGGAACTCCTTGCGCTGGCTGAAGGGGAGAGTTTCAAGTGAGGGAAAACCAGTGCAATAGCAAGACCTTCTCGTTCTCGTGAATCTTGCCTTTCCAATTGTCTGTCTAGTTGTCGCTTGCAAAGCTATACCGCACCCACGGCGCATCAGCTGTGGAACAGTCCCTCAAAGCATTGCGCGGAGTGCGCGCTGCTGCGCCTTGGTCAGGTTCAGAGTCTTTGCCACCTGGTCAAGCGAGGCGAGACCGTCCTCGACCATTTTCTTCGCCGCCGCCAGTAGCCCCTTTACCCTGCCTTTTGCCTCGCCGCGGGCTTCGCCGCGGGCCTCGCCGCGGGCTTCTGCCTCGTTGCGCATTTCTTCAAGCATCTTGCACATGGTTCCAACTCCCTTCTCTGTTTCCTTCAATTCCCTTGTCCGCTCCTTCAAAACAGAAGATTTCATTTTCTTCGGGTCGGAGCAGAAAAAGTCCCGCATCAGGCGGCCGACGGCATCTTTGCCGCGCCATGCGCCATTCACGTAAACGATGTGCGACCCGTCGCCGAACGCATTTCCGTCTTCAACCGCCATGCGCTCGAAATGCGTCACCGGGAAACCCTTGCCGAGCACGTCGTTTTCGGTGATGAACAGGACGTATGATTCCGGCAGCGCCTCGTAGGATTCGCCCTTGCCAAGAAGCCCGAAATCCAGCGCCGCGCTGTAAAATCGCGCACGGCGGCTTCCCGCGCCACGGTCGCTTCGCTGTATCTCAATGTCGTAGGCTTTTCCCTCGGCATCGACGGCGAGGACGTCGAATATCACGCTGTGGCCGCGAAGGCCGGTCCGCTGCGAAGGAACGGTCAAGCGGCGCACTTTCAGGGTCGGCTTGTCCAGCACGGTCCTAAGTACAAACTCCACGCATTCTGGCGAACCGGCGAAGCAGACTTTCATAAAGTCGTCGTCGATTAGCCGGAAGGCGCGGATGCGCGCCAGGTCTTCCTCTGGCCATTTGCGGTTTGTTGTCATTACTTCTAATTCTACCACTTACCATTGAATTGGTCAACATCGCCCTCTCATCCTTTGACACCATCCATCATGCCACGCCGCCGTGCGGGGCGCAACAATAGGGCGCGTTATGGATGGAGAGGCTGACGAAATCCAATAGTCTTTTTCTGCGCTGTCGAATCCACGGAACGATTCCCGCAACGTGTGCAGTGAAGGAAAAAACGATGCGACATAGGCGGTTCTTATCGGAATTCAAGGAGAAGCGCCTCGCCGGAGAAGAGGCCTGGGCAGACGATCTGCTCGGTCGTTGGCGTGAGGCGCTCACGCCAAAAGCCGTGGTTGTGGTCGGCGAGGACGGCCCGGAGGAGCGGCTGGGCCTCATCGACGACTATCGTGAAACCTCGCCGGTCTCGACCTTCTCCTCGATCTTCTTCGGCGCGTTCTAGCCCCGTGGCGACATCAACGCATCAAGGGGGGACAGATTCTAGTCAGCGATACTAAATCGCCACGACGGCGAATGGCTCCTCCGCTTTGCAGGCGAATGGCTTTACGCCTTTGAGTCCGGTCGCCCTTATTTCGACCGCAGGACCGTAATTGCGCAGGATGCTGCCGTCAACGCCTTCGACCTCGACATCAGAGAGGTCAATGTTCAGGTTTGCCCCGCGAACAAGCTCGTTTTGGCCCTTGGCGAACGAAAGGCGGCAGTTCCTCAGCGCGAGCGACAGCGGAACCGCTGCGTCTCCGTAGGCGCAGAGGGGAAACTTCAGCCCGGTTGCCGTGACGTTCTCGAACGTGATGCCGTCCATGGGGACGCCTGTTGACCAAACCTCGTTCCCGGAATAGTTGTACTGCAGGAACCTGTCGGCGCCGGAAACGCGGATGTTCCGCAGCACGATGTCGCCGGCGTTCTCCTTGAGCCCATATCCGCTCATCGAGAAATAGGTGAAAAGCGAGAGCATGTTGCGGCGGCCCGCCCCAGGCTCCCCGTCGCCGCCGGACTTCTTCACGGCGTCGGGCAGAGAGCCGCGGAACGGGAAGTCGCAGGGGCCGTGCACGACGCAGTTCTCCGCAAGGACGTGCCTGCCGCCGAAGCGGAACGCGCTGCACGCCGACGAGATGTCGCAGTCGCACACGTGGACGTTCGAATTTCCGAAGCCCGCTACGGCGTCGTCGCCGGTACGAAACCGGCACTTTGAGATTTCAACCGAGTCGCACTGCCGCAAATGGATTCCATCGTGGCCCGCATCGATAGCCAGGTCTTCGAACCGAAGGTTCCGCCCCATCCTGAAATGGTGCGCCCAGTTGCCCGCGCGGCGCATGGCATATCCGCGGAAAACGCAGTTCGTCGCGAACATCGCCGTGATGCCGTGCGCGCCACGATACCCCTCCTCGCCCTGAGGGTCGAAGGTGTTGCAGCCGTCTATCACGCTTCCCGGCTCGCCTATGATCGCCGCGTTTGTTGCGCGATGCAGCCTGATTACGGCGCGGTACCAGTTCCGCATGTAGTCGTTGGGGTCACCTGGCTTCGGACGTTCCACCGGCTCAAGCGCGTCATTCGCCCAGCCGTCGTAGTCCGCCAGATTGCGCGACGCCTGAAGCACCGCGCCGGAACGAAGGAGAAGCGTGACATTGGAACGAAGGCGTATGGAGCCGATCCCGTGGACGCCGGACTCGACCTCCACGATTCCTCCGCCTCTGCGCCATGCATCGTCTATGCGATCCTGGAGGGTGGCGGTCTCAAGCTCCGCCGCCTCAAGGACGGGCGAATCCCTTTTCACGGCAAAGCCTCCCTTCGGCGCGTCAAGCCGTCGAGGAGTGCGCGTTTGCGGGGGTTGTCGGCGGAAGGGCGCATGTGGCCGATGTCGTCGCCTTCGAGTTCGACGCTCCAGCCAGGCCATTCGCGGAAGGCGTGGTAGGTCCAGTCCCATCCGTATTCGTCGAAGATGTCGATGCAGTCGCGCAGGTATTCGGCGGCGCCTGGCGCCCAGGCGACGGCGCTGAACTCGCCGATGTAGATGCGGACGCCGTGCCGCAGCTGGAACTCGCGCAGCGGGCGCAGCCGTTCACGCAGCCATTCCTTGCCGAGCCCCTTCGCCGGATCGGGATAGACCAGGCCGCGCTCGTTTTCCTGTATTCCCTGGTGCGTGTAGAGCAGCGGAAGATACATGTGCGCCTCGTAAATGACATTGTCGAACGGGAGCGGCTCCATGTTCGCGTATGTCTCCGGCGAATCCCATTCGTTCGACTCTGCGATGATCGTCGCGTCCGGGTCGATTTCGCGGATCGCCGCGGCGGCGCGGCATTGCAGCGTCCAATACGTCTCCGGCGATTCGCGCACCTGGAAGGGCTCGTTGCAGAGATCGTAGCCGTAGATGCCGGGGATGCCGCGCAGCCTTGTGGCGATGCGCCGCCAGGCCTCGACGAAGGCATCGGCGAACTCAGGCTCGAAGAACATGTTCGCCTCGGCGTCCCGGTTCGCGCCGCCTGGCGCCGTGTGCAGATCGACCGCCACGCGGATTCCGCGAGCTGCGGCGCGAGGCAGGATTTCGCGCTCTATGCGATCCAGGTTCAAGTCCAGCCAGCGGAAATACGCCGCCATGTCTCGGATGTTGAAGGTGGCGGAGTCGTCCTTGACGATCTGGAAGCGGACGAGAGACACGCCCCATTCCGCAAGCGTGTCGAACGCTTTTTCGGAAATTGGCTGCGGCGGCAGCATCACGCCGCGAAGGGGGATGCCGCCAGCGCCGCGGCATGGCGACCGCAAATCGACGACGCGGAACGACGCAAGGTCGAAGACATGGCGCCCGGAAGGGTTTTCAACGCCGACGGCGACGGTCATCGTCTCCTCGAGTTCGCCCAGCTTCAGGCACCAGACCCGCGTGGCGAGCGCGTTGGCCGGGACGGCGTTCGTGGCGGTCGCGGCTTTCGCCCACTTCGTGGGGCGGACGTGCGTCGCGCCGCCGCGCTCCTTCACGGTCGCGCCGAAGCGGACGCGGCACGGCGGCTCATTGGTCGCGCGTTCCTCCGGCTCGCGCTCGCGCCGGAATCCGACGGTCATCCAGAAGTCGCGGAGACCGCGCATCGGCACTTCCGCCGTCGCGCCTGAGAACCCCTCGCGGCGCTCCCCCGGCGGCACGTCAATGACGAGAATGCCATTGCGGATTTCCGCGCTTCCCGTAGGGGTCCAGTCCGGCTGGGGGGACTGGGTTTCGTCTGTCGCGGCCAGGCCCGTCGCGCATGACAACCCCACCGCCGCCAGAATGGTAGCGGCTGCTGCAATGCGTTTCATGCTGCGCCTCTCCTACCGAAGCGAGATGACCGTCGCCAGCACGGGCGACAGATAGATGCCGTTGTTCTCGTAGCGCACCTGCCAGTTGCCGGGAAGGTTAGTCCCTGCGAACTGTGTGCCTGAATATCCGCTTGGCGCATCGACAATCTTGTAGAAGCCGCGTGGATTGTTCTTCGAGAACAGCGAAATGTCCTCAACCTTCAGCGAAAGCGAGGCGATGCTCTGCCCTGCGGCAGCGAACTTGACGCATCCGCAGCCGCTTGCGTCGCCCTTGATTTCGAGATCGCCGGAGAGCGAACACGGCTTGTTGAGCGTCAGAGTCCCGTAGGTGTCGTCGAAGACCGGCGCGACCGCGCCCGCAACCGTCAGGTTGGAATTGTTCGCGACGGTCCCACTGCCTTCGAGCCGCGCGACCGTCTGCGCCATGTCGGTCGGCGTCGCGGTCTGGCTGCTGAAATCGGCCGTCGTGCCGGGACCGACCTGGAGCGTGGTTCCGGCGGGCAGGACGTTCGCCGTGCGGCACTGGAGCGTCCCGTTCGACCCTTCAAGGCGCGTCGGGCCGTTGTAGGTCGAGCCGGCGGCGGTCAGCACGACGAGGTTGCCTCCGGATAGAATGCACGTGAGGCCGCCGTCGGTTTCGCCATCGGCGACGCCGGACGAGAGCGCCTTCGGGAAGGAGATGCTCTTCCCGTTGGAGGTGTCAAGCACGGCTCCGCCTGCCTCGACGAGGAACGATATGCCGTTCCAGGTCGTACTTGATGCGTTTGCGATGGCGTCGCCGTCACTCGATGTCCTCTGGAGCCGGCCTCCGTTGAAGTGAATCGCCCCGGCGCTGCCGGAGGTTCCTATCTGGTTGACGCGCAGGACGCCGTTCGTGCAGAGAAAGAGTTCTCCGCCCGTCCCCGTGCCGGTCTGGCTCAGGCGGAACGTGCCGCAGTGCAGAAGTCCTCCGTCGCGCACCGTTACCTTTCCGGGGCTGCCGTATGCATTGAGGAAAAGGACGTTTGTCGCAATCACTGATCCGCCGGCCACGTCGAGCTGACCGTAACTCTGCGTTTCAAAGTATCGGGTGTCGCTCTGGCTGTTGACGAGTTCTCCGCCCGAGACGAGCATACGGCCGACGCGCGTCTTGTATGCGCTTCCGTTGCCGACAATGTAGATCGGGGCGTTCTCGTTGTCCGCTGCCGTCCCCCTTGCCACGCTCGTCCGTCCGCCGGCGATTTCCAGCTGGCTTATCACTTTAATCCGTCCGACGCTGTTTGTGCCGGACAGTTTCGCCAAACCAGTCCAGGTGGTGGCGTCCCGCCCGACTTGAAGCCTGGTTCCGGACGGCAGACCGTATGTGGCGTTGACGTCCCCGACGATGTCGCCCTTGATTTCGATGGTGTCGCCAGTCGCAATCCAGAACGTCGCGCCGTCAACAACCCGAATCGTCCGGTTCGCGTGAAGCGTTTTCGCGCCATTCTCCGCGTAGAGCGCGACGTTTCCGCCCTGCCAGACGATGTTCGTCTGCTTCTCGACCGGCACCGCGCCAAACGCCCTGTCGCCAATATTCTTGAGAGCGAAGGCATAGAGGCTGGAACTTGATCCTTTTACCCATGTCCCGCCCGTATGGGTGTTCGCGACAGTGAAGTATAGGGACCCCTTGGCGTCGAAGCGCAGGCCGCCGCCGTTGTCCGTGAGCGGAACGTTGAAGGATGTTTCGCCCGTCCGCGAGAACCAGTCCGTCCACGACATCGTTCCCGTGCCGTTGAAGGTGTATTTCCGCTTGCCCGTGACATTGCCGGCGATGCGGTTCCCGGAAACGGCAATCGTATGGTCGGCTGCCTCGTCGTCGGAGAAGACCGCGTCGCTGCCGTCCTGCCAGGGCCTTGGAGTCGATGAGGCGGAATTGGTCCAGCATTCCGTGGAGTCGTCCCACGTGCCGGATGTCCCGCCAGCCCAGTAAAGCGTGTCGGCCGCCGCGCCGGTCGCGAGGGTTGCCGCAGCCAGCATGGCGGCGGTGCGTGAGGTTTTGCTTATGTTCATGTTTTCTCCTTGTGAGTTATCGGTTGAAAAGTTGAAAGGTTGAAAGGTTGAAAAGTTGGAAGCCTCCGTTTGTCGCTTGTCGCGTGTCGCTGGCCCTGAGGCCTTTGCTTCAGAAGACGACATGCGACTTGCGACAAGCGACATGCCAGTATCGGCTTGGTTCTGCGCCTCGCCGGAGGCGGCGAGGTTCCATACCGCCGCGCCGAGCGCGGTGAGGCCGCAGAGCAGCAGCGCAAGCAGCACGGCCTTGCCGCCGGGTTTCTTAACCGCTACGCCCATCTTCGCCGCAAGGACGCTCCGGGCATAATGCAGGCGGCTTTTCACCGTTCCCGCAGGTACGGCCAGTATCTTGGCGAGCTTCGGTATCGGAATCTCCATAAAGTAGTGGAGCAAAAGGAGTTCCCGCATTTCCGTGGGCATTTCGGCGATGGCGTCGCGCAAAAGCGAGTAGTCGAGGTTCCGGTAAATCGCCTCCTGCGCGTCGTCATCGACCATTTCGGGAACCACGCCCGGATAGACCACGGTCTTGTTCGACTTGCGCTTGTTGTCGCGCTTGCGGAGGTTCACCAGTATCTGGCACATCCAGGCGAAGAAGGCCGACTGCTCAAGATAGTCGTCAATGCCATTGATGACTTCGGCGAAGGTGCGGTTCACAAGTTCCTCGGCATCGCCTTCGTCATTGCAGAAGCGGCGGGCGAGGGTCATCAGCCCCGCCTTGTATTCGGTTTCCAGCCGCTTGGCACCGCTTTCGCGATCCCGTCTAAGTTCTTCGACAATGTCCATCATTATATGGAAGCGTAAAAACGCCCCCATATAATAATCGCCAATCGGGCATCATCGGTTCGATAAAAAATTAGGCCCTTCAAAGAAAATTGTGGGAAATGCGTGGACATGAATCTACTCAAGGCGCTACTGCGCCGAACTTTGAAAACTGCCGGGAAAGTCGAAGGTCGGGAGGGTCGCGCTTTGTCGCGTCCGCGCCGCAAGGCGCTGCGGCAGGAACGGAAGCCGCCCCTAGCCCCTAGTCCCTAGCCCCTAGCCCCCATTTTCACATTGGTTATTGGCAACATTTCCACATTTTCACATTTTCTTCTCCCCATTCCCTATTCCTCGCTACCAGCAGCGAGGCCATCCAGCAGCGCGCGCTTGCGGGGGTTGTCGGCGGACGGGGCGAGATGTCGTCCATCGGGGCCTGCGTGCTCCACGCTCCAGCATGGACTTTCGCGGAAGGCGTGGTAGGTCCAGTCCCAGCCGAACTCGTTGAAGAGGTCGGTGCAGTCGCGCAGGTATTCGCCTGCCCCGGGTGCCCATGCGGCGGCGCTGAACTCGCCCACGTATATTTTCGCCCCGTGCCGCGCCTCAAAGGCCCGGACGGGAATCAGAATTCGCCGCAGGTAGTCCTTGTTCCATCCACTGCCCCCGGAGGGGTAGGGAACAGGTTCGTCAACCGGCCTGAATATCCCCTGGTGCGTGTATTGGAAGGGGTTGTAAACGTGGACCTCGTAGATGACGTTCGTGAGCGCCAGAGGCGAGAGGGCGCTGAAGTTCGACGGGACATCCCAGTTGTTCGCCTCGACAATGATTGGCGTCTCGGGGTCGATTTCGCGGATGGCTTCGGCGGCGCGGCGCTGGAGGCTCCAGTAGTCGCACTCCGGCAGCGCCTCGTTGTGCTGAACCGGCTCGTTGCAGAGGTCGTAGCCGTAGATGACGTCGGCGTTGCCCCGGAAGCGCTCCGCCATGCGCCGCCACTTGTCCACGAAGTAGTCGGCGTATTCGCGCTCGAAGAACATGTTGAACTCGCCGCCGGCGCGTCGGCCGCCGGGTGTGACGTGAAGGTCGAGGACGACGCGGATGCCGTATTTGCGGCACATGGGAAGGACGACGGATTCAAAGTGGTCGAGGCGGCCGTCAAGCCACTGATTGAACTCTGCGAGGTCGCGGTTGGCGTTCGTCTTGCCCCAGTCGCGGCACATCTGGTAGCGCAGAAGTGTCGCGCCCCAGTCGCGCAGGGTGGCGAAATCGTCCTCAACCATGTCGCGGCCCGGCGACATGACGCCCTTGTGAGGCGCGAGATGCCGCGATGAGACGAGAGACGATTGACGAGAGACAAGAGAGGAGACGTTAGACGCAAGATTCGTTGTGGCGTCTCTTGTCTTCATGTCTTCGCACGTCTCATGTCTCATGTCTCTTGTCTCTCCTTTTACGAGATTCGGCAATGCCGTGTATTCGCAGCGGTGCGTTTCATTTGTAATAGGCCAGTAGGGCTTGCCTTCGCGGATGCGGAGGGTGGAGAGGTCGAAGACGACCTTGCCGCTGGTGTCCTGGAGGCCGAGGATGAGCCTGGCATTGCGTTTCGCGGTGCAGAGGGAGTCGCGGACATGGAGTGTCTGACGCGGGAAATCGCCAAGGCGGGACGCGGTGTTCGGATACTGCGTCTCGCCAGAATCGGGATCGACGTATTCGAATTGGAACTTAAGGCCGTTCCAGGCATCGCGCGGCTTGGCGATGCGTTCGCCCTGCGCCTCGATATCCGCCTCCAGGGGAACGCCGTCGTAGGCGGAGAGGTCGATTTCTGCCGAGGCGCGGCAGCCTTTCCTGGCGGCCTCCTCCGGCACGTCGATAGTTAGGATGTTCCCTTCCAGCGTGGCGTAGGGCGGCAGATTCCAGTCAAGCGCGAAGGGCTCGACCGCGTTCGCCGCAAAAGATACAAGAAGCGCTAGGAGTATTGCTGTCGTTTTCATGTCATTTTGCCGTCGGGAAGCAGGTGGTGCGGAGGGTCGTTGCGCCGAAGGGAACGAGCGCCACATCTTGCGGCTTCGCGCCTGGGTTGGGAGCGACTACGCCTGCGGCGGGAACTGGCGTGTGCGGCCCGCCACGGCTCTCCGGTGGGTAGGCTGCTTCGGCGCGCACCATCGGCACGACGAGGCGCACCGGCGGCTTCTGCCACGGGTGTAGTGGGTTGCCATCGGCAGCGCGTTCCACGCGAATGATGGCGGAGTCGAGGTCATTCGGCAATGCCAGCGGCTCCGGTTCGCGGACTGGTTCGACATCGAACCACGGCCATTCCGCTGGCTGGGGCGGCGAATGGTCCTCGCCCCAGGTCGGCGCCGGACGCGGCACCGGCGTCCAACGCTCTTCGATGGGCTGCGAAAAGACGAGTGCGCCCCATTCGACGATCTTGAGCGGTGTGTCTGTCGGGAAGTCGCGGTCGCGCACGGCCTTCACGACGGGCTTCCATGCAAAGGCGACCTCTATCGTCTCCTCAGCGCCCCATGGGCCGGAAATGGTGATGATGGCGTCGTCGCGGTTGCTGATGACGGCAACAATCTCGCCATTGCGTGTCACCGTGACGCCGCTCGCCCAGGCGGGACGACGGAGGCGCAGCGCGCCGCACCAGCCATTGGCGCGGACGCGGAGCGTCACGCGCCCGTCAAAGGGATATTCCGTGTCTATGTCTAATTCGACCTTGGCGCCGTTGATTTCGGTTTTGACCGCCATTGGTCCGTAGTTTGAGACGCGGAGGTTGTCGCCCTCGCGCATCACTGCGCCGAGGATGTAGAGCGGGTAGAGGCGGATGGAGTTGGCTGGGCAGCAGGCGGCGTTCATGTTCGGCGCGTAGGCACCGTAAAAGGGTTCCGGCCCGTGGAGCGAGGAACGTAGCGTCGCATACCACTGATTCGGCGAAGTCATGTAGCCGATGGTTCGCTCGTCCTTGGCGCGGGCGCCCTGCGCCGCGTTGAAGACGATGCGCTCGATGGCGTCGGCCCAGGCGGGGTCGCCGGTGAGGGCGGCGAGGCGCTGGAAGAGTTCAAGGCAGTAAACGTGGTCGCAATATTCCGACTCGCCCACGCACGAAGGGGCGGCCGTCCATTCGCCGTCGGCGCAGGGCGTGTAGGAGCATTGCCAGCCGAGGCCGTCGCGCCAGGAGTAAAGCATCTTCAAGGCGGCGGCGAGCCAGTCGGGGCGGTCGAGGCCGTCGGCTAGGGCGACGGGGACTTGCAGTCGCGCCGCGAGTCCCGCGACGTGGTAGGCGTGGGTTTCAAGCGGGAAGGTCGCGAGCGTCGCGCCATTTTGTCGGCCCGGCTGGTCGAGCCAGGCGGCGTAGTCCTCGCAGAAGGCGCGGAGGCGTGCGTCGCCGGTCAGGCGGAAGACCTCGGCGGCTGGGATGAGGATCGTGGGGCCGGCGTAGTCGGTCTTGCGGTCGCCTGCCCACTTTTCCGCGAACCAGAGCAGCCCGCGATGCACGGCGTCGAGGATGGCCTTGTCGCCCGTGCGGGCGTATTCGAGGAGCATCAACCGGTAGAAGATGTGGCTGCCCCAGCCGTTGAAGTCCTCTTGGCGGTCATCGCAGGGACGGTAGGCTCCCAGATAGCCGTCGGGCTCTTGCAGTGCCATCGCCGCGCGGACCCGCCACTCGGTTTTGGCGAGAAGCGTCTTCTCGCCGAGGGCATAGGCCATCGTCGCCTGGCCGAGGGGGAACTCCGCGCCCATTTCGGCGCACCAGGCCACGAGGCCGCGTGCGCCGTTTGCGGGGTCGAAGTCGCGTGAAACGTAGGGCTTCTCCATCTGGTCGGGCTCGATTTCGCCCAGATGGCCGCCCAGGCCGCGCAGGGAGAGTTCCAGCTGCGCGCGCAGCCACCCGCGCGCCGTGATTTCGCCGGGACGGAGGCGGTGGCAAATGGCCGCGAGGGCGGGGGCCAGCCCCCACACCCCCGCATTGGGCGCACCGCGCCCAATGTCAGAATTTAAACTTTTAGTGGATTTAGCCATTAACATTTCTCCCTTGTTGTGTCCGTTTAAGTTCTGATTGAGGGCGCGGTGCGCCCTCAACAGGGGTGCGGGGGCTGGCCCCCTGCCTCAAAAACTCGAATCTCCCGCCCTCGCGCACATACACGGAGGCGCCGCCGGAGGCGAGCGCCATCTGCGCTATGGCATCGTTGAGGGCGAGGCAGTCGGGACGCAGCACTTTACGCTCGTCGGTCTGCCGCCCAAGCACCAGCAGCCGATTCGCCGCGAAGAGCGGCGTTTCGTGGATGTCGGGCCGGTAAACCACCGGTATCGCCGTGCCTTTGATGTGCACGAACTCCGCGCCCGCCTCCGCGAGCATTCCGTAGAGCGCCCGCTCCCCCGGCGAGAGGAACGTGGAAACAATGCAGTAGCCCTTCTCAAGTGCCTTGCGTAGCCTCGCCAGCACCTCCGGGAAGAGCTTCGCCTCGACACGCCGCGAAATGCGCACCGAGCAGAGCTTCCGCGAGCCATCCAGCAGATCGCAGCGTCCAATGCCCTTCCAGTAGGTGCCATCGGGAAGCCAAGCGCAGTCGAGAGGTTCCCTGATTGGGATGAGACCCTTCTGCGTGTGCATCAGCTCCCACTTCAGGGGGTTGTAGTCGATGTAGAGCTTGACGCCCTCGATGAAGTCGCGGTCGAGGCAGATGCGGTCGTGGTAGCCCTCCTGCCAGAGCGGGCTGGAGTGCCCCAGTTCCTTCCAGCGCTGGCGGACGGCCCGCTTGAAGCCTCCCACGAAACGCGAGAGGAGAGAAAGCCCATCATCATTCCCCGGCGTTAGCCAGAGAAGCAGATGCACATGGTCTGGCATCAGGGCATAGCGCGACAGCTTCACTTCCGGGACGCGCTCCGCCGTGACCGCAAGCTCATGCAGCGCAATGCGCCCGAACTCGGTGGGAATGGCCTTGCCGCCTTCGATATGCGAGAATACGCGCTGGCGAGGCTCCGTGGAGGTGGTGGCGAAAACCACAGCCCCGCGAGCATAGTCGTAGCCATGGTAGCGGCAGTAGTGCATGGCTTGCATTATACCAGATGGGGCGCATCGCGCCAGGCCCCCGCCCTACAGCCCGCATAGGGCTGCGTCCAGGCCATCGCTGTTTTCGGGTGCATGGGGCCTTTGTTTCCGGCGGCGTAGTAGGGCGCAATCTCATCGCTCTCGATGCGGGCGCGGACGTAGAGGTCGTCGTCAGCCAGCGTGTATTCCGCCTCGACAGCTTCGCCCTTCGCGCCCTCCACCAGACTGACCGTTGCGCCGATCTCCTGCGAATAGACGGGGATCGTGCGCGCGGGGCGGCCGCCTTTGTCGGGCTGGCCAATCGACGGCACCGAGACTGTATGCACCACGCAGAGATTGGCATTGCGCTTTGTCGTGATGAAGCGCACCTTGAAGGCGACGCCATCCTTGGTCTGCACGGAGACGTGGAGCGTCCGGCCGTCGAATTGCACATCGTCCAGGATTGCGCCACAGCTGGCGTAGCAGTCGCCGCGCCCCATCGCAGCGAAGAGGGCATCTGGCGTCAGCGCATCGGCGCGGACCATCGTGAACGCCTCGCCAAGGCACATGGGATGGGACGTTCTGGTGCTGGGGTAGAAGTGGCAGTCGTCGTTGGCGACGGCGTAGAGGAGCGGTTGGCCGACGGAGGCGCGGTGGGCGTTCACTGCGTCCCAGAGGCGGTCGTTGTAGAGGCCGTCGTCGGGGAGCAGCCCCACCGGCGGGAAGTCGGACCCGTTGTTGCATACCTCGAAGAAACGGACATCGGGGTTGTCGATGAAATCCTGCGCCACCATGTCGTAGTAGCGCCAGTGCGGGTGGCACACAAAGGAGAGGTGCGGCGGATTGCCCAGCGACGTGGCGAGTTCCGCAACCTCGCGGTGGGCCTCGGCGATCTGGCGCGAGGAGTCCCAGCCGCACGGCATTCCCTGCACGAGGCCGGGCTTCTCGCTGGCTGGGAGGGTGCTGGCGAGATTTATGTAGCAGAGGTGCATGTGGCGCTGGTAGTTGGCGTCGCAACGGGTGATCTCGCATCCTGGCATCACCAGAAAGCGCCCCGGCTCATTGTAGCGCCCGATCAGCTCGGCGGGGGTCTGAAGGCGAACCTCCGTTGCGCCATCGCGCTCGCGCCACTCCGCATGCGGGAACTCGGCGCGGTAGAGGTCGAAGTTGGCGCGGCCCACGGTCGGTGGCCAGCCAGTCTCCTCGGCCTCGACCTTGCGCCACACGTCGCAATCCGCCTCCAGGCGGTTGTGGTCGGTGATGGCGCAGAAGTCGAAGCCGGCGTCGCGGTAGTCGCAGATGGCCTGGTCGGGGAATGCCCGGCCGTCGGACCAATACGAATGGCAATGCAGATTGCCTTTGAACCAGTGCATGGCGCAGCGCACTACCGCACCGTTATCACAAAGGCGTCAGGAACTTCGGTGCGGTCGGGGGCCTGCATGAACTGCGCAGGTGCGAGCGCGTCAGCTGTGATGCGCACGTCGTCGATGAGGCCGGTGAAGCCCGTGCCGATGCCGAACGTCGCCGAGAGCGCCGGCAACGAGGCGCCCGACGCCAGTGCGCCGGAGGCCGCCTGGACGCCATCAACGTAGAGGCGGGCTTGGTCTGCGCCGGTGGCGTCGGCGTCGATGACGAGCGCGTAGTGGTGCCAGTCACCGTCGGTGCCGCCGAGTGCAGTCGCGTCGGAGTTGAGCGCGTCGGCGTAGGGGACGTAGCGCGAGGCCGCGCCGCCGGTGGCGGCGATGGAGGCGGAGAACGATCCGGCATAAGTGCCGTTGCCGAAGGAGAAGAGTGCCATGTCCGCTGCGGCGGAATTGGCCTTCGCGAAGCACTCCACCGTGACGGAGCGGCAGCCGGAGAGGTCAAGGGCCGCCGTCGTCGCGAGGGTTGCGCCTGAGGCGAACTGCGCCGCGCCATTCTTCTTGGACAGCCCGGTTGCCGTGAGAGCGTGCCCGTTGCCGGACTTGTCGCTCCAGCCGCTTCCGGAGAAGTCCCAGTAGGCGATGATGTTGGCGACAGGAGGCTCGCGCGTGAGCTTGAATGCCCCGGGCGCAAGCGCCAGCGGCGTGACGATGATTTCGGAAATCTTGCCGTCGAAGGTCGTTGCCTGATTGGAGCCGTATGACGAACCGCCGCCGATGCAGAGTTTTTGGTTGAGCAGGGCGGAGAGCGTGGCCGTGTTGTTCATGGATTGGTTCTGCTTCACGCCGTCGATGTAAAGGATGCTCTCCTTCTCGTTCGCCTGCGTTACGTCAACGACATAGGCGATATGGTGCCAACCGGCGGACGCATAGGGGGATGAGGACGTCAGACCCGTAATGCCGTCCTGCTGCCAGCTGGTGGTTGTTCCGAACTGCGAGTAGATGGCTTTCCCGTTTTTGTACACGACGAAGCTTCCGGGCGTATTTCCAGCCGTGTTTTCCAACGCGAACAGCACACCGAACTTGTCGAGGGAGTTCATCTGATAGCGGCACTCGATGGTCGCGCGACGGTATGCGGAGAGATCCAGCGTGGATGCCGTCTTGAGCGTCGCGCCGGAGCCGTTGAAGACCGCCGCACCGCCGGCGAAAGTCACGTTGCTATTCACGAGGTCGTTGCCGTTGCCCGTGACATCGACAAGCGGCGTCTCGGAATCGAATTTCCAGTGCGCGACCGGCGCGTTCACGGAGGGTGCCTTCAGAAATTCTGATGGCGACAGCGCGTAGGGCATGATGCGAACGTCATCGAACTCCGCCGTCGCCCAGAGTATGTAGTTGGCACGTGCTCCTACGAAGAAGGAGGCGTCGCAAAGCAGTGAAAGCGTCGATTTCGTGTCTGTTCCGTTGACGGGGAGTTTGACGCCATCGAGGTATGTGACCAGTAGATCCTCGCCGGTCTTTGCGGGATCGTAAACCATTGCCACATGGCGCCAGCGTCCGTCGTTGGCGGCGGGCGTTCCCGTGGACTTGTCCACATTGTAGCCGTCCTCAGTGCGAAGACCGCTCAAAAGGGTCGTGCAGTTGTCGCGCAGCGACAAGTGGAACGCACCGATGTTGCCGGTATAGTTGCCGGAGGTTTCCAAGAGTATGCGCGCGTCATCCGCCGTCGATGTCGTGCGGAAGAAGCATTCGAACGTGAGGCCGCTCTTGGTGAACTGCGAGAATGGGAATTTAGACGTGGAACCAATGTTGCACGAACCGTTCAGTGACAGTGTGCCGTCGAGATACGACGGCGAGGACGACTGCGTAGTGGGCCACGCCAGGTCGTTTCCGTTGCCGGAGACGTCGCTCGGGCCGCTTGCACCGAAGGGATAATAGGCGAAGGCCGGATTGGCGGGGGTCATGGCGTCGCCGACCGTCGGGAACTTCAGGAACTGCGAGGGTTCAAGGGCGCCATCGGTGATGCGGATGTCGTCGATGAGTCCCTTGAAGCCGTTGTCCGGCGAACCGTTGTTGCCGTGTGCGCCAATGTATAGTTTGCGGCTACCGAAGCCAGTGGAGAAGTCGCCGGATGTTTTGAGGGACGAATTGGGAATCGGCGTCCCGTCAAGATAGAGCTTCGCCTGATCTGCGCCGGATTTCGAGGCATCCACCACATAGGCTATGTGATGCGGATACGCCGTACTGCCGGTAAGGTCTTGGACTTCCTGCTGCCAGGTCGATGGCGCAACACGGAATTGTCCATAGAATTTACTATTTTGCTGATACACCACAAACGCGCCTTTTTCGCTCGCGTCCGATGGTGCGAAGATGTATCCGAAGTTGTTGTTGGCATCAAACCGCACCCAGCACTCGATCGTGAACGACTTGGTCGTGGCGCCGAGGGTGACGGGGGCGGTCGTAACAAGATACGACGAACCGTCAAAGAGCGCCGCGCCGTTGGTGAAAGTCACGCCGTGGTTCTCCAGCGTGATGGCGTTGTTGCCCGTTATGTCCGTGAGGCCGTTGGCGCCAAACGTCCAGTGGGCGACCGTCTGCTGCGCGGTGGCCAGATTTGATGCGGCCAGCGTGACTGCGGCAGCCGCGCCGATGGTGAACAGTTTATTCATTGCAGGACTCCTTGGTGTTGGTGTTTAGTTCTGCGGACGGCGCGAGACGCCGCCCGCAACGATGCATACAATAATACACCATAATCCTGCCAAAGAGTGGCAGTTTTGGATAATATTTTTTTGCGGAGCGAAAAAAGCGGAGGGCGTTCAGGGGGCGAGTCGCTCCACCAGGGAAACAAAGAAGTCAGGGGTCCAAAGGTCAATGGAGGGGCGGTCGGCGTCTGGAACGAATGGAAGAATATCGTGTCGGGCTTCGTCCCAGTTGATGCGCCTGATGGTTTCAAGAAGCCGCGCCTTCACCCAGCCGTCATTCGTTGCGATGCCTTCTCCCGCCCAGGGGCCCTGCTGGTCAATGGCGGATGAAAGAAGCGCGTGGTTGATTTTCACACCTGCGGAAACATACCAGATGAGGTCGAACCAATCTCGGCCTTTGACGTATGTCCGGCACAGCAGCGCATGCAACTTCCCGGCGAAGGCGCTTGCTCGGTCGAAGTTGCGGATGGAGACGGGAAATGGAAAATGCAGTTGAGCCGCAGAATATGTCGCCCCCATCGGCGGGTCGGTGTCAACCTCCATTTTGATGAGAATCTTCGGCGGTTGTCCTGGACTCCCCTTTCGTCCAACATGGCGCAGTTGGAGAATCCTGACAAGCGAATCGTTTTTGAGAAAACCCTTTTTGACGACACTGTCGGCCTTGGATTTATCCCGCACCTCCATCTCCACTCCCATTGAGGCCAGTTCTGTCGCGACTCCTTCCAGGTACGGCGAAAGCGCGAACGCGGAATCCGGCGCCACAAGCGCGAAGTCAAGGTCTTCCGAAAAACGCCGGACACCCTCGAAAATCCTCAGTTGCGTTCCGCCGTGGAACGCGGCCTTGGCGAAAAAGCCTGTCCGCGCCAGTCCGGCGAGAATTACCTCCTGGAGGATTTCGCGCAATGCGTTGTATTCCTCGTCCACGCCGGAGCAGTGGTAGCCGTCAAGGCGGCCCTGAAGTAGTGCGACATTGTTCATTTCCCCAATTCCTTTCTCAAGCCTTCCAAAAAGCGCCGCGCCCTGCGCGACTTGTAAACGCCTTCAAGTTCGTCGAAGTCGCCGGATTGTAGCGATTCGAGGTCTTCCCGCTCAATGCGGAGGCTTCCCTCAAGCGGCTTGGAACCCGTCCAGTCCAGCCCCCGCGACGCAATGAGGTCTGCAACCGCCTTGAGCGGTTTCGCGATGAGGAAGGTCTGCGGGGAAAGGTCGTCCCCGAGGCTCTCCACGCCGGCCATCAGCGGGAATTGCTTCAATTGTACGTATGAGAAAAGACCAACTGGGGTTTTTAAAGACCTCTTTCGCCCATACGACACGGACGTGACCAAATGAACGGCCTCGGGAATCCAACCGTGAAAGGACAGGGCCGTCTCCATGCTGACGTAGCTGGGGCCATAGGCGAGGTTGGCAAGCAAGAAGCGGTTGATTCCCGCCCGGTTGTATTTCGGCGCAAGGCAATAGAGGCCGCGCCGGATGTGCAGCACTTCGCCGGACGCAATCGCCCGTTTGACAAGACCGCGGACGGAATTGCGGTTCTTGTCGCCAAGCCAGACGAGAACATCGCTATAAGAGAAAATTCCCGATTTTGAAAATACAAAAGCCTTGTCCGTCAAAAAATTCATGTATAGATAATATCAAAAAATGACACTATCGTGCAATGTTTTGCAATTCTTCGCGCCTCATCGGCGCGCCTGGCGCCATTCGCGCATGGAAGTCCCGGTACGCGCGCGGAAGAGGCTGCGCAGTTCGCGGTCGGAATCAAAGCCGCAGAAGTCGGCGATGGCGCCGATGGGGAAGTCTGGGCGGGTCAGGAGATCAAAGACACGGGTCATCCGCACATGGAGAATTTCATTTAGGACGGAGTGCCCGACGGCCTCGCGGAAACGAAGCTCAAAAAGCTTTCGTGAAACTGGAAAGCGACTGGCCAGTTTCGCGGCGGTTAGCCCCTCGCACGCCTCGCGTCGGATTATCTCAACCGCTTTCATAATTGAAGGCTCGCGGCGGCCATGGCCGCGCGTGGAGTTGCGCCGCTCCACGAGAAGCGGACCGTAGGTGGACAATGTATTACTCTGTGCCTCTGCGCCTCTGTGTGAGTTTTTGTCTGCGATTATCTTCGCCGCGAGGTAGCCGGAGTGCTCATAGTCTATCCTGACGGAGGAGAGGTCCGGGGTGTGGCGGGCATCGCCGGGGATGGAGGCTGCATCTGCACCGACTAGTGTGGCAGTGAGCGGCGGGGGGCGCCCAATGGCGGAGAGAGCGCTGGCGACGAGTTTGGCGGCGGGATCGTTCACGGCGAAAATGGCGCAATGGATCGGTAGCGCGGCGACCCAGCGTTCTGTGCGCCTCAGGCGCGCGTCATCGTCCTCGCGATTGAGTTCTGGGAAGACATGGCAGACTTTGCCGGCCTTTTCGCAGCATGCGCGAAAGGCGGCGACGCGCTCGCGCGCCCACGGGGCACGGCGTGTCGGGTCTTTGGCCACCACTGCGTAGCAAGGTGGCAATCCGGCCGACAGTTCGCGAAAGGCGGTCTCCGCGACGGCGGCCTCGTCGCAGGCGACAGCCGCCGCCTCGCGCCACGCGCGGCGTTCTGGCGGGTTGAAATAAACGACGGGTATTGCGCCAAAGAAGGCCGGTGGCAGGTCGTGGCTCGCATACCAGCACTCCACAATGCAGCCTACGGGGCGTAGTTGTTTGATGGTCTTGCGCACAGTAGCCGGATCGGACTCAAGTGCAGCGAGGGTTGCGACTTCCCAGCCATGCGACTTGGCGCACCTGAGAATGCCGTCCAGTCTTCGACGACGCAACGGCACATGCGCCTCATACCCTACATAGAGGATGACGGGCCTTTGGTGCGGCGTAACCGGCATCGCTGTCTTTGTCGAGTTTTGCTTTTTGCTTTCCCGCATCATCTGCTACGCCGTTTGCCCTTATAAAAAGAGGTGTTGCCCATGGGGCAAGTATAGCACATTTGCCCCGGGCGCACCTCTTTATTTCAGGCCATCCAGCAGCGCGCGCTTGCGAGGGGTGTCGGCGGCGGGCCGAAGCGCGGATGGAGAAGGCGCGGCGGCGTTGCGGGGGCGAATTGGCGAATTTTGCTTCGCGTCATTTGAAGACGAGCGTTGAGACGGACCACTGCCCACCGGGCAGCGGCAAGGTCTTGTAGAGTCCCTTGTACTTTATCACGAGGCGGCGGCGCTGGATGTCGCGCACAAGCGTCCCGTCGCAGGCGACGACGAGGATGTATTCGCCGTCCGGATTGCGGAAGAGGATGAGCCGCGTCCCGTCCCGCGAACCCGACACCTCCATGACGCGCGCCCCGCGCTTCACGAAGGGGCCGATATGGCGGAAGAGCCGGTACTGCGGCGAGAAGGTGACCTCGGCAGTGTCGGAATCGACGACCACGAAACCGCCGCAGAGGTGCGCCCCCGTCGCCGGGGTGCCAAGCTCGTCGAGGCAGAGGTTCCAGCTGGTGAAGAGTTCGCACCCGTTCTGAAGCATCCCGAAGACCTTGGCCGCCCACCACCATTCGGTGCGGTCGGCGAGCACGACGTGCGGGCCGTTCTCCGTGTGGACGAAGCGCAACTGCGGGTGCTTGGCCTTGAGCGGGGCCATGTTCGCCGCCTCCTCGGGCGGCCCGTAGCAGTGCCACGCTATGCCGCCAATGGACTTCTCGACGCCGGGCATGGCGAGGAGGTCGCCCACGCGCGCGACACCCTCGGCGTCCGGGTTGTGGTCGTGGACCCAGATTTCCGCGTCGATGCCCGCCTTGCGGAAGGCCGGCGCGAGGTGGTCGCGAACCAATGCCCCTTCCTGCTCCGGGGAATAGACGCAGCAGGGATACTGCCCTTCGGTGTCGCACATCGTCTCGTTCTGCGGCGAGACGGCAGCGACCGCGATGCCGCGCTCGGCGCAGCCCTGGACGTATTTGAGAAGATACCGGGCGAAGGCCGGCCGGCAGTCGTCCCTGAGCGTCCCGCCAATCATCAGGCCCGACGTCTTCATCCAGCCCGGCGGGCTCCATGGCGAGGCGAAGAAGAAGAGGCCGGGGTGGAGGTCCGCCGCCGCGCGGGCCATCGGGAAGAGGTGTTCGTCGTCGCGGGCGAGCGAGAAGCGCTCCATGGCGGTGTCGCCGGGCGTATCGTCGTAGCTGTAGAGCGCCGTAGAGTAGTCGCTCGCCCCGATGTTCAGGCGGATCGCGCCGAGGTTGCAGCCCTCGGCGGTGAAGAGCTGGCGCAGGAGTCGCGCGCGCTTCTCCGTGGGCATGTGGGCGAGAATCCAGGCCGAGGCGTCAGTGAGCGAGGCGCCGAGGCCGAGGAACGGGTGTTTCGCCACTGCCGCGTCGATGTCGAGCGCCTCGACCGCCGGATACGGGTGAGGCGCGAAGCCGGGGGTCGCGATCTCGCGGAAGTCCCGCAGCTCCGTGGTTTGGAAGAGTCGTAGCGTCTCGCCGCCTTCTGCGGCGACGTAAGATCCTGTCATGGCGTGTTTCCTTTTTTTACGAATGCCCAGGCGCTGGAAATATGATAGCATTTCCAGACAAACAGGCAATCTTCCGTTTCAAGTTGCATGGAGGCTATCTTCCAAAGTGCAGGCGCCTCCAGCGCAGGGGCGTAAGCCCGGTCTCCTGGACGAAGGCCCGGCGGAAGGCGTGTTCGTCGCACCAGCCGCATTCGACGAAGACCGAAACCGGGTCGCGGCGAGGCTCGGACAGCAGGGCCATCGCCCGCGCCACCCGCGCCGCCAGGATGGCATCGCGGATCGACTTGCCGGTCGCGTTTTTGAACCGTATCTCCGCCGAGCGCGTCGCCAGACCCATCGTCTTCACGACATCCGGAGGCGCAAGGCCCTCGCACGCCTTGCGGCGTATCAGCTCCTGGGCGCGGGCGATCTTCGGGTCGCGCCGCACGGTGCGGTCGGTCGATTGCCGCCGCACAAGCGGCGCGCACCCGAACTCAAGCGTCTCCGGCGGCAGGGCCGGGTCATCCAGCCGACGCTTCAGCAGCGTCGCGGCCAGCCGCCCCGATTGGATGAATGCCGACGCCACGCTTGTCAGCGTGGGGCGGGTTGTTTCGCAGATGTCGGTGTCGTTGCCGATTCCCGCGACGGCGAGATCCCATGGTACCGAAAGCCCGCAGCGGGCTGCGGCGAGCAGCACGAGCGATGCGGTCTCGTCGTTGGCGGCCAGCACGCCGCAGGGCGTCGGTAGCGTGGACAGGAATGCGCACAGACTTTCCATAAGTGCCCGCATGTCGCGCATCCCGCGTTTCGCCGGGGGCCGGAAGACGTGCGCATCGACACCTGCGGCCGCCGTCTCCTCGCGGAAAACATCTTCACGCCTTGCCGACCAGTCGAACAACTGCCACTGATGGACGTAGGCATATCGTGGAAGTCCCAGCGACAGGAGTTCCGACATCGCGAGGCGCGCGGCCTCCCCCGAATCGTGGGTGACGGCGAAGCGCGGCTTGGGCGAGATTTCCTCCTCCGCGTCGCAGAACACGGCCGGGACGCCGGCCTCGTCGAACAAGGCCTCGCTCCAGCCAGGACGGCGCAGGACGAACCCCTCTACGATGGCGCCGTCGGGCTTCCAGTAGGCGAGGAGCCGCTTCGCCGATATCGCGTCGATATCGACGGCGGCGACGAACCACGACTCCGCCGCGGCGACTTCGCGGATGCCGGCAAGGCGTCGCCTCGCCACGTATTTCATTCCGGAAAGATAGAGAATGGTTTTCATGTTCCATGCTCGAATGGACTACGGCTCGGAATCGGAGTCGCGCCTTGCGACCTCGTAGAGCATCCTCGCGCCGTTCGGGCCTTCCACGGTCGCCGTGAACGAGAGTTTTCCATCGATGACGGCGGAGGGTATCTCACCGCGCCGCCGGCCTGTTGTGTCGAGTTCCCACACGGAAAAGGCGGAGGGGTCGGCAAGCGCGAGTTCGATTCTGGCGGAGCCGTTGCGGACGAGTGGCGGATACGCGCCCCACTTCACGAGTATCTTCCGTTCGCGGTCCGCATAGACGTTGCCGTCGGCCTGGGCGTCGGTGAGATGGGAGACGAGAATGCGCGAAGAACGCGGGAGCGGCTCGCCATCGAGCGACGACGCCCACACCGTTGCCGGAGCAACGGCGCCGCAAATCTCGAAACGCAGCGGGCCGGCGTCGAGCGAACCGGACGGGACGAACCCGCCGGCTGTGCGCGGCGTGACGATGCGCATGCTCCCGCGCTCCGCATCAAAGGAGAACGCCTCGTTCGGCGGTGGATCGAATGGCGGCGTTTCCGAGTCACGCACTTCGGCCAGGTCAAACGTCCGCATGCCCTGCGGCGGCTCTTTCCCGGCCGCGAGGGCCACACGGACGCGCCATGCGGCGCTGCTCCATTTCGGCGTGATTCCTGCCGCGGCGGTTTTCGCGTCCTTGGCCGCGTCGGGCGGGACTGAGAGCGCGAACGAGGATTCGGGCGGCGCGAGGTCGCCACGAAGGAAGAGGCAGATGCTGGCCCTGTCCGACGCCTGTCCGAGGGGGTCTGTCCCAACGTCGAAATAGCCGGGGTAGCCCGTCCTGTCCTTCACGACGTTGGTCCCGTGCGCGTATGCGAAGCGCCAAAGCCCGTCCCAGTCCTGCAACGCACCCATCGCGCCGGTCATGATGCCGCCGACTCCGCGATACATTCCGGGGCCGGAGAAATTCCACTCCGTGATGCAGAACGGCTTGGATGCGTGGCGGGCGAAGGCGCTCCACGCCATCGGAAGGAAGCCCGTCTTCAGCGGATTGGCGTTCGGCAGCGTCGATGGCTGCTCCCACTTCCTTGCGGGGAATCGCGGATGGTCAACGTAGAAGTGGTCGTCGGCGTAGTCGTAGAGCTCCTCCCCCGCCAGCTCCATCCCGCAGTTGTAGGGGCCGCAGTTCTGGTTCGTGAAAAGCGCCTTGACGCCCAGTCCGCGCAGGAACTCCTTTTGCCTGGCGACAAGGGAGCGCTCCATGTCCGCCATGAACATGATCCGCTCGTCGCCGGAGAAGGCCGACGGGTCGTCTGGGCAGCCTTTGGCGAAATCGGGGTCTTCCGCCCGCCTCCGTGCCAACCATTCGCGCCACGCGGTCTTGGCCGGTTCGAGCTTGCGGAGTTCGTCCCAGCACCAGAGAGGCTGCGCCTCGTTGATGAGCGAAATGAGCGGCATCGCCGGTTCGTCGGCGTAGCGGCGTCCGGTGTAGGGGTTGACGTGTTCGAGGAAGTTCCGCGCGAAGGCGGCCCAGTTCTCGAACGCCGGTTCGTAAACGGCGACTAGGTTCTTGTAGAGCCGGCCGTCGATTCTGCCGTCGCGGTCGATGCCGATGTCGCGCCATAGGACGGGACGGCTTGTGTAGAGGTCGGTCGTCGCGTAGATACCGCGCTGGAATGCGCGGTAGAGGAGATAGTCCAATCTGTCGATGTCGTCGCTGACGACATCGACAGAGGTTGAAAAGTTGAAAGGTTGAAGGGTTGAAAGGTCAGAATCCGATTGCTGCGGGACTTTTTGACTTTTCAACTTTTCAACCTTTCGACTGGCGTGGGCGTTAGCCCACGCCCCGTCGTAGTGGTGGATTCGCACGGAGTTGTAGCAAAGGCGGGCGAGGCGGTCAACCAGTTCGTCGGCGGTTTTCTCGTCGAGGAAGTTCGCACCAAAGCAGAGGTTAACCCCGTAGAAGCGCTGCGGGACGCCGGGGCGCCCCTCGAACTCGAAATGGCCGTCCTCCGAAACCTTCAGCCATCCGTGCCTCCCCGCCGGTGCGTCAAGCATCCCCATGCAGGAGAAGTCGAGGGCGCTTCCGGGTTCGATATCCTTTGCGTAGTCGAGCGGAATCCATTCCTTGCCGGCGCGTATGATGTTTGGCCGCGCAAACGAGACGCCAACGCCGCCGCTGGCCGACACGGAGCAGGCGAAGTCGCGCCGCGCCCCATTCGGGAACTCCGCTCCGGCGTCCGGCGGCGTGATGCGGAGGCTGAAGGTGTCCGACCACTTCCTGTTGTCCTGGATGTAGAGCGACATATCGCCGTCGAACGACAAGGTGAAGGATTCGCCGCCGTCGGGCGAGGAGAACGTCACTCCGTTCGTCTTGGTTCGGCAGAGGGCCTCATCGCCGAAGGTCTCTGGGAACACGCCCTTCTTTCCATCCGTGAACTCCCACGTCCAATCGCCGTATGCGGAACGCGGCAGGGAGAGCGAGAGCGCGATTGCAGAAGGTTTCTGGTCCGCTTCGGAAACGAGCGAAACTTCATACGCCGCACCTCCGCCTTCAAGCGGGCGAAGCGAAGACGTGCCGCTGGCGACAACTTCGCCGGATCGGAAGACCTTGAAGGGCGCGATGCCAACGGGCGCGTCATCGGACGCGACGTCCTCGCGGACGCCTTCCGAAGACCCCGCCCAGTTTTCGTGGTGGATCACGGCGCACAGCCTTGCGCCAGACTCGCCGAAGCGAACGCCGCCGAAATACTCAAGTTCCAGATCAAGCCCCGCCGCAGCGCAGAAAAGCGGCTGCGCCGCAGCGGCAATCAGACATACCGCGACACGTTTCATCGAAGGCGACCCCCGCAGCAGAAGCGACACGCTACTCTATTTCAAGGCAAAGCCGGTAGCCGTAGTGCCTGAAGGAGACCGCCTTGTCGGTGTCGTTTTCGGCCTGGC
Organism: Kiritimatiellia bacterium; assembly: GCA_017962605.1. Classification (GTDB taxonomy): domain Bacteria; phylum Verrucomicrobiota; class Kiritimatiellia; order RFP12; family JAAYLN01; genus RGIG5952. Next base: position 59,307 of record JAGCUY010000188.1, read on the forward strand.
GCCGCGTCGCCAGGCGGCAGTTCGCGGCGTTGCCGCCGCGTTTCCCGTCGTAATAGCCCCAGCACCCGCCGCGCGCCACGTATTTGGTGTAGGATGAGTCGCCGCCGACGGGATCGGCCTGAACGGTCTCCATGTCGCCCGCGTATTCCGCATACCTGTCAAGGCAGACGTCGTGCACGTTCCCGTGGATGTCGTATATCCCCCAGCGGTTCGGGAGGTAGATGCCGACTTTCGACGTGCCGGTCGAATCGTCGTTGGCGCGTATGGCGGCGTCCGTCGAGGCGGTGTCGGCCAAGCCGCAGTTCTTCTGGTATCGTCCAAGGACGTCCAGCTGGGGGTCGGCGTCCTTTTGGTTCAAGTCCTTGCCGGTGGTCAGCGCCGTCCCGGCGCCGGCGCGTGCGGCGTATTCCCACTGGGCCTCCGTCGGAAGGTCAAAAGGAAGGCCTCCAACCCTGGCGCGGAACTTCGCGATGTAGGTGCCGCTGGCGACCGCATGCCCGCTGTCGGGCCACGACACCGTGGAACTTGAGCGGACGCTCTTCACGCCAATTCCCTGCATGGGGCGGGTAAGGTGGCTTGCGATGTTCGTGAAAAAGCAGCTTGAAGGCGCATAGTCGGTGTTGTTGTCCGTGAAGCGCTTGTGCTGCCCCATGGTGACCGGGTAGATGCCAAACCAGTAGTCCTTGGTGAGAGTGACGAGATGCGGAGTTTCGTCGGAAGTTCCGCCGGTCTTGGTACGGCCAAGTTCATTCGTCGGCGAACCCATTCGCCATGTGACGCCGCGCGCCGGGATCTTGCGGAAAACCATGCGGTCGGTGCGATAGACATCGTTGGCAAGCCCGCCGTCGGGGAGGCAGTTCGTGGAGGTGTAGTAGGTCATTGCCCCGTCGATGAGATCGACGACCATGTAGTTCGGCGGCGCGTTCGTCGCCCAGGCCGTGACGAGGGCCGTGGCGGCATCCGTCCTGTTGCTGGGCCACGCCTCTTCGGGGTACCAGTGGATTGTGCGGGCGTTGCCCGTCTGCACCACGCGGTTCACGTCGCCCGCGAAATGCGTCAGGTTCGCGTCGCCGATGGACACGCCGTTCGTCAAGATATCGACGGTAACGATGCCGGGTTCCTGCGAAAGCGAATAGGTGATCGTCACCTTGCGCGTGGATTGGTCCTGCGCCAGCGTGACGTTTGACACGACGGGTTCAGCCGTCATCATGGATGCCGACATTGCGGCGAAAGAGAGGATGATTGACGTCTTGCGGAAGTTCATTGGGTTCTCCTTTGTGTGAATGGGTTGCTGTGATGCCACCTTTGTTATTTGTTAGCGGAAAATGATCGCAAGACCTACCGCAGGGTATGAGCTGATCAGGCGCGGTTCCGACTCCGACATGGTGCGCGACCATCCGTCCAGCGGGACGGCTGAATCGGATGCGCACACCGAAACAGGAACTGCGGCGCGGCCCGTTGTGTTCCAGTAGCCATTGTTCTCCCCGGTTTGCGGGCCGAGGTCGTTGTATGTGTCCGCCAGCGCCAGCGCGGCGGACAATGCGTCGGCGGCAAGCGTCGCCGCGCAGATCGTTGCAGTTAGTTTTTCCATGCTTACCGTTTTCCAGATTCGGCCGTTGGGATTGGCCGACAAGGTTTGAGGAAGATTCCGCACACGCGGGAAACGGTAAACATTATCTCAAACATCCCTCGCAAAATGTGGACGCGAAGCGAATAATTTTTTGGCAGCGGAACGAAGAATCAAAGAATCGGCAAGGTCAGTCCGGCGAGGATCAGCACCGCTCAGGCCACTTTCGGTGCCGTAAGGCCGTTTCGACCCCTGTGTGCGCCATGTCTTCGACATTGCCGAGACGTAGAAGTCGCCTGTTCGCGCGGGGAGAGCATGTTGAAGCGCGCGGAGAAGCCGCAGACCTTGACCATGAGGCTCTGGTGCCGTTCGGGGTGCGCCGATGACCGTTGTCGCCCCGTCCTTGCACCGGTTTTCGATTAGACTCCCTCGTGCAGGAGGGTTTTGCCGGTATTGCGCAAATTGAGGGGTAATTGTTTTTCGTATTTACTGGGTTGTGTTTGCGGTATTTAGTGTGCTACAATTGTTGTATCGTTTTCACTGGGCGTTCGCCCTCATTCCTTGGAACAACGGTCTAACAGAAAGGCACATAATGAAATACTTGCGACAACATCAAGCGTTCGGCGGCCTTCTTGCCGCCATCGCGTTCGGCGCCGCTTCCGCCGTCGCCGACAGTTCGCTCTTCCCAAACGGAGAGCCCAACTGGTCCGCCCTGCGCACCGCCAATAGCCACAGCGTTGCGTCGGCCGCTTCATCGCTTGACGCGGCCTATCCCGCCTCGGTCATTTCGCCCGCCTCTCCACTTGAGGCGCGATCTGGCACCTCTTGCGCGTCGGTGGGCATCGGCATGCGCTCCGACAAGTTCGATTTCATGATCATGATTTTCCGATAGGGCATTCAACTTTTCAACCTTTCAACCTTTCAACTTTTCAACCTTTCAACTCTTCACTCGACCATGAACACTACCAAAACCATTCTCGCGGCAATTGCGACCGCCTCCTGCACTTCCTTCGCCACCACGCCCGTCGTGAGCAACGTCACGATGGCGCAGAGCGCCTCCAGCCGTCTGGTCACCATCAACTATGAGCTCGATTCGGAGGCTGTCGTAACGCTCGACATCCAGACCAACAACACGCAGGGCGCCTGGGTTTCCATCGGCGGCGCCGCCATCTCTGGCACCCAAACCGGAAAGATCTCCGGACCGGCGCAGGGCGACGTGTGGAAGGTGGTCTCCGCCGGCAACGGCACAATCACCTGGCGCCCTGACTACATGTGGCCCGACCACGTTATCGGCGACGGCGGCGCCCGCGCTGTCGTCACCGCCTGGGCGCTCGACAATCCCCCGGACTACATGGTGGCCGACCTGGCCGACGCCACCGTGCGCTACTACCCCGGTGCCGACTTCCTCCCGGGCGGCCTCCTCGACAACGAGGACTACCGCAAGACGAAGCTCGTCCTGCGCAAGATCATGGCCAAGGACATCGAGTGGACCAAGGGCGGAAACTCGACCGAACCCGGCTACGCCGACAACTCGACGATCGGCGGCGAGCCAATGTACACCGTCCAAATCGACAACAACTACTACATCGGCGTCTTCGAGGTCACACAGACGCAATGGAACATGATGGGTATCGCCAACACCTTTGCTTTTCAGAACGCGGATGTCGCAGCAATGCGTCCGGCAGATCAAGTGAGCTTCAACGAGGCGCGCGGTTCCGAATATCCCTCCGCCCCCACTGACTCCTCATTCCTCGGCAAGCTGCGCGCAAAGTTCAGCGACGCCTACGCATTCGACCTCCCCAGCGAGGCGCAGTGGGAATTCGCATGCCGCGCCGGCCATGGGCTTGGCCTCTGGAACGACGGGTCGCGCATGACATTTACGACTGCCACCTACGCAGATGAAAATCTTCCGCGCATGGCCCGCTACAAGCAAAACAACGGCTGGATCAAGGACGGCTCGACTTACACGCAGTTGTCAAACTCCCAGATTGCCTCCTGCACGGATGAAAACGGCCCGGCGATCTGCGGCTCCTACGAGCCCAACGACTGGGGTCTCTACGACATGGAAGGCAACTTGCTCGAATGGTGCCTCGACTGGTTCACCAAGAACGAAACGACCCTTAGGACTTTGGCGGGCAAAGTGAACACTACCAAGGACACCGCGTATGTCAACGGCGCAGGCGGGCACGTGACAAAGGGCGGATCTTGGTTTGAAGATGCCAGTCGTTGCCGTCCAGGCTGGCGTTGGTGCGGTGGTGCGGCCAATGGGTACAACAACAACGGTTTCCGCGTGACGCTCGGGCTGTAGTGACACCCTGACGCGGCCGAAACGACGCGAGCGCGAATGTCCTCAGCTTCGTTTTCCAAAGATTTCGCCGTGCGCGACTTCGGCGTGCGCGGCGATGGCGTCATCAAGGACACTGCCGCCATCCAGGCCGCCAGCGACGCGTGCGCGGCGGCGGGGGGCGGGCGCGGCGTTTTCGGTGCGGGCGTCTATCTCACAGGATCGCTCCTCCTGCGCAGCGGCGTCGAGCTGCATCTCGTGAAGGGCGCGCGCCTTCTCGGCTCGCCCGACTGCGCCGACTGGAAGGACCGGCCCGACGCCCGCCACATCGACGGAGCGATGTGCCCGCGCAGGCGCTCCGCCGCGCTGCTTTTCGCCGACGAGGCGGAAAACGTCGCCCTCACGGGCGAGGGCGTGATCGACGGCAACGGCTACGCCTTCGTGGAACCAGATCCCGAAAGCCCCAGCCGACAGCTGCGCCGTAGGTTCGATCTCTCCGTCTCACCGCCGCGACTTGTCTTCTTTGCCGGCTGCCGGGACGTACGCGTGGAGGGCGTGACCGTCGTCAACCCGCCGGCCGGGTGGAGCTTCTGGGTCCACGACTGCGACCGCGTGCAGTTCGCCGACATGGCGGTCGAGTCGGACGTGAACTTCCCGAACAACGACGGCATCCACGTCAACTGCTCGCGCGACGTCGAAATCGTCCGCTGCCGCATCGAGACGGGCGACGACTCGATCGTCGTGCGCGCCAACAGCGCCTCACTCCGCGAAAACCGCCCGTGCGAGCGGGTGCGCGTCGCGGACTGCAAGTTGCGGTCGTATTCGTGCGGCGTCCGCATCGGCTGGCTCAACGACGGCGTGATCCGCGACTGCTCGTTCGACAGGCTCGACATCCGCGATTCCGTGTGCGGGATCGGGGTTTTCCTGCCCGACTGGCATTCGCGGGACACCTGGCCCGACCAGGGGCGCGAGGCGACGGACATTTCGGACTTGGAATTCACGGACGTCCGGATGGACGCCGTGTGCGCGCGCCCCGTCTATGTGCACGTTTCCGGCCATCCGGGGACGAAGGTGCGCTCCGTGCGCGGCCTCCGGTTCCGAAATGTCGTCGCGCGCGGGCTGATGCACCCGGTCGTCTCCGCGCCGCGTCCGGGATTGGTTTCGGACATCTCCTTCGTCGATTGCCGCTTCACGCGGGAACCGGCCACGCCGGAGCGCTATCCGAACGGCGGCAACGTCGGCTTCGCCGAGTGCCAGCGCTTCCCTGACGACATACCCGACACCAACGTGGAGAACATCCGCCGGACGCGGACGACACTCGCGTGAGGAATCGCGAAGGGGATCTCACGCGGCGGCGCGGAGGGCGCGGAGATCATTGTGGAATTGCAAAAAAAGGGATTATGAAATTGTGGAATTGCTCCCACCCCAAAATCTCATAATTGTGTTTGGGAAAAAAGGAGGCAAGTGCCACCTCGTTCAAAATTTCACAGTGTATTCCCAAGAAAGGGACCGCAACGCCTTTAGGGACTCCGCGACTTCTCCGCTGATTTTTGCGTCGAAATTGACGATTCCAACTGTTGCGGCTCCTTCGACAGAGGCGGCAAAGACTTCATCGTACCCGTAGTCTTCCGTAATGGCGAGGCGGAATGTTGTTTCTTTCAAGCGTCCAGCTACCACTTCGCTGGCCGTGGTTCGCCAGTCAACCTGTTCAGGCTCGCTGAGGAACGGATATTCGGGGCCACTCGGCAATACGACTGGCCCTTTCTGTGCCTTGACGTAGAAATTGTCGAGACTCATACGGGAAACTTCCTTCCGAAACACATTCATCTCGTGATTTGCTGCCACGTCAATCTGCCCCTGTCCACCAGGCACGTTGGCACCAACGTGAATCGCGCCACTCTTGCTTTCTTTGGAAAACGCAGACTCGTCGTACTTCACAGTGGTGTGAATCTCGGTCGCCCCCAAGGAAACGAACAACCGGCGGAGTTCATCTGCCTTTTCCGCAAGAATCCGCCATTGAAATCTGGAAATCTCACAGTATTCGTTGTCCCGATATGGATGCTGAACATAAGTGCATCCGTTCTGGGGATGGCCAGAATCGAATTTCAACTGCTTGGACGAGTCACCGGGGTAGCGTTTTGCAATTTCCTGATTGTAGAGCTTGATGTCGGCGGCTGGCATGACAAGGATGTCGTCCCCAATGCGCTGCATCCGTTTAGAGGAAGATGTAAGGACTTGTTTCCGTTTCGGTATTGCGCCAGGATCGCTTTCGTCAAACAGCTGGCAGGGGTTCTCACTGCAAATGATGGTTTTTCGTGCCGATGCCATTCGGGATGAGGCAAGAAGAGCGTCCCCTTGTGTTCCCAGCAGAATTGAGATGCGGGATTTTCTCTCTTGCAAGTCCTGATTGCGATTGCCCAGAACGGAGGCCGTTCGGAGCGCGTCATATCTGAACAATAAACACTGTGGGTCAAATTGAAGGCGGGATGGATTGCGAAACATTGCATCGGCCTTACATTGAAGTAACCTAATAGTTTTTGCTTGGTCGTCCTCCAGGGCCTTGGCTGTCATCCCTTTTTTCATTCCGTTTTTAAAGTATGTCACGCCCATAGGGCCACCCATAAGGGCTTTAAACCACCACCCACTCTCATCAATGGCGCTGTCAATGGCGCTGTCCATCAATCGTTCTAGTCGCTCGGTACCTAAGTTGAAATCCGCGAAACCACCTTGAAGACGCTTTGCATGCGCTTCCTCAGATCCCTGCATGTCTGCCATTGCCAGCATCTTGTTCGCTTCTTCGTAGTCCTTGTCTGAAACAGCCATCATTCCGAGAAGGACGGCGCGCAAAAATGGAAATTCCGCATTGGAATGCTGATTGGGATTCCATTGTATGGCGCGTTCGGCAAGATTAGTTGCCAAGTCCAAACGCGTTCCAATTTTGTCTTCGCACCCGAACGTGAATAAGCGAAGCATGAGAGTTGTCGCCTCGGGAGAAACTTCAAGGTTCCCATTCGCAATTCCCTCCCCAATGGAGACAATTTCCAGGATTTCCCCTTTCGTCACATCGTCAGGTGAGCGGTTCTTGAGAATTTCGACAACACGACGCGATGTGTTCTCGTCTGTGTGGGGTGGGTTTGCTCCGGCAGACACCACGGCGAGGGAAAGAGCTACAAGAATCCAGTTAAACAGCCTAGTCATGGTTTTCCTTTCTTGGGTCTTAAGATGTAAGCAAAAAAGGCATCGCATATGTTAGCCTCTCAAAGCACCGCTTTGCAGCGTTGAAAGTCAGATTGTCAGTTCGTCAGTTCCGGGTTGTTTGATTCTCCGTTGGTTGTGGTGCTGCACCCGCCTCGCCTGAAAAAGGATGAAACTATTGTATCAAATTCGCGAGCGCCGCGCGCCCCTTGGCCGTCAGGCGGTATTTCTGGAGGCGGGAATGCGGCTTGTCGGGCATCGTCCGCTCGATGAGGCCACTCGCAAGTATTGAACGGACAATCCGCTTCATACTTCCAGAAGGTGTTGTCAATCCGTTGTGTTTGGCGATTTCAGATACGGATGCAGAGTCCAATGAAAACAGGAACGAGAGTATCCGTCTTTTCATAGTGTCCGCCTCGGCCCCCGCCTCGGCCCCCGCCTCGGCCCC
>JAGCUY010000189.1 GCA_017962605.1 Kiritimatiellia bacterium
CCATCGCCGAAGACTCAAGGGCCAATGTCGCCATGACCCTTTGGCGACAGCAACATCGCTCCGGCAAGCCAGCCGCCTCAATGCCGCAACTTCCGCTCCCCATTCATGGGAAGACTCGCCCACGAATCACTAACCCAATACTCGGAATCGAAACATTTCTCTTGACTCCCCGTGATTCTTTTGATAGAGTCATCCGCACATCTTTTCGGAGTGAAACCATGACATACCACAATCCTGAAGCGGAGACGATGGCCCGCGGCGAAATCGAAGCCATCCAGAACAAGAGACTTAAAGAGACGGTGGCCCACGCCATGCGCGGAAACGCCTGGTTCCGCCAGCGTTTCCAGGAGGCCGGCATCGACCCGTCCACCTTCCGGGGCCTAGAGGACCTTCAGAAGCTCCCCTTCATGTCCAAGAAAGACTTCCGCGACCAGTATCCTCTGGGCATGTGCTGCGTCCCGAAGTCAGAACTCGCTGAGATGCACATGTCCAGCGGCTCCACCGGCACGCCTGTCGTCATGCCCTACACGCCCGCCGACCTCCGCCAGTGGGCCGACTGCATGGCCCGCTGCTATGTTATGGCTGGCGCGCGCGCGGGCGATGTCTGCCAGATCACCCCCGGCTTCGGCCTCTTCAATGGTGGCTTCGGCTGCTACCACGGAGCACGCGCCGCCGGCCTGTTCGTCGTTCCCACTGGCGCCGGCAACACCGCCCGGCAGGTCAAGCTCGCCCACGACTTCGGCACCCGCGTCATCACCGGCGTCGTCTCCTACACCCTCCGCATCATGGAGGTGATGGCCGAAACCAAGACCACCCTCCCCGACCTCAAGATCGGCATTTTCGGCGCCGAGTCCTTCTCCGACGAAATGAAGCGCCGCATCCACGACGGTCTAGGGATAGAGGCTTTCGACATCTACGGCATGACCGAAACCGGCGGCATCGGCACCCTAGGCATGGACTGCCCGGAGCACTGCGGCCTCCACCAGTGGGAGGACCAGTATATCGTGGAGATCGTCGATCCCAAGACCGGCGAGGTCCTTCCCGACGGCCAGGTTGGCGAGGTAGTCGCCACCTCCCTTACCCGCGAGGCCCTTCCGGTCATCCGCTTCCGCACCGGCGACCTCTCACGCATCGTCAGCCGCGAAAAGTGCGGCTGTGGACGCTGCCACCTCCGTCTCGACCGCATCTCCGGCCGTCTCGACGACATGCTGATCATCTCCGGCGTGAACTTCTTCCCGCTCCAAATCGAGCAGGCGCTCCTCAAGATCCCCGGCGTCCTCCCCGAATACCGCCTCATCATCAAGGACCACGACGGCACAAAGAAGCTGCGCGTCGAGGTCGAGGCCAAGCCGGGCGTCACCGGCCACCAGGTGGCCAAGGTCCTCAAGGAGGTGCTTGGCTTCACGCCGGAAGGCGATGTCTATGCCCCTGGTTCCCTGCCCCACGCCGAGGGCAAGGCCAAGCGCGTAATCTACGAAAAGGACTAGCGGCTATGGCCCATCTTCTTACCGGCAACGAGGCCATCGCGCGCGGTGCCTACGAAGGCGGCGTCACAGCCGCCTTCGGCTATCCCGGCACGCCTTCAACGGAAATCCTCGAAAACCTCGCCAAATTCAAGGCCGAGGGCGTCTATGCCGAATGGTCGCCAAACGAGAAGGTCGCCCTCGAGGCCGCCGCCGGCGCGTCCGTCGCCGGCGCGCGGACTCTCGTCACCATGAAGCTCGTTGGCCTCAATGTCGCCGCCGACCCTCTCATGACCCTCTCCTACATCGGCGTCGTTGGCGGCATGGTTGTCGTCGTCGCCGATGACCCCGGCCAGGACTCATCCCAGACCGAGCAGGACACCCGCCACTTCGCCCGTCTGGCCAAGGTGCCATGCCTTGAGCCGGCCGACGCCAACGAGGCCCGCGACTTCGTCGTCCGGGGTTTCGAACTCTCCGAGAAGTGGCGCTGTCCCGTCATCCTGCGCACCACCACCTGCGTTGCCCACTCGCGCGCCCTCGTCGAGGATCGCGCCCCTCGCCCCCGCAATGTGACGCGCTTCGAAAAGAACGTCCCGCAGTTCGTTCCCCTGCCCATCTACGGACGCGTCCTGCGCCGCAAGGTCGAGGAGCGCCTGGACGCCCAGGCCGCAGAGGCCGCCACTTCCCAATTCAACCGCATCATCAGGCGCGGCGACGACCTCGGCATCGTCTCACACGGCGTGGCCGCCCTGCATGCCGCCGAAATATTCCCCGACGCCTCCCTGCTGAAGATTGGCTGGGGGTTCCCCTTCCCCGACGCCCTTCTGCGCGACTTCGCCGCCTCCGTCAAGCGCCTGCTTGTCATCGAGGAGGGAGACCCAATCCTCGAAGAGCGCATCCGCTCTCTTGGCATCAGGTGCGACGGCAAGAACTTCGTTCCGCGCTGCGGCGAACTTACCCCCGCCGTCCTCTACGATGTGAAGCGCGCCATGTTCCCCGAACTGGCGCTGCCTCCCCTGCCCTCGCCTGTGGCCGAGGCGGCAGACCTCCCCGCGCGTCCGCCAATGCTCTGCCCCGGATGCCCACACCGCGGACTCTTCCTCGCGCTCACGCGCTTCGACGTCATCGTCACCGGCGACATCGGCTGCTACTCCCTCGGCGCATTCCCCCCGCTCTCCCGCACCGACACCATCCTCTGCATGGGCGCCGGCTTCTCAATGGCCCACGGGATGCAGAAGGCAGGCGAGAAGAAGCCAGTCGTCGGCATCGTCGGCGACTCGACGTTCTTCCACTCCGGCATCACCGCGCTTCTCGATGTCGTTTACAACAAGGGCAACGTCACCCTCGTCGTCGTTGACAACCGCATCACCGCCATGACCGGACACCAGGAGCATCCCGGCACCGGCGTTACCCTGCTTGGCGAGGAGACGAAGGCCGCGTCAATAGAGGCTGTCGCCCGCGCATGCGGGATGGAGCGCATCCGCGTTGTCAACCCCTACGACCAGGCGGCCACGGTCGCCGCGCTGAAGGAGGAGATCGAGGCCGACGAGCCATCCCTCGTCATTTCGCGAGCGCCATGCCCGCTCCACATCAGGAAGCCCCTCGGCGCCACGCGCAAGATCGACGCCGCCAAGTGCGTCGGCTGCAAGGCATGCCTGAAGTGCGGGTGCCCCGCCATCGCCATCGGCCCCGACGGACGCCCCTTCATCGACCCTGTGCAGTGCAACGGATGCGGCCTCTGCGACCAGCTCTGCCGCTGCGGCGCCATCAAGGCGTGAAAATTTGATAGAATAGATGCACTCTTTTTTGGGCGAGTGGTGAAATTGGCATACACGTAAGACTTAGGATCTTATGCCTCACGGCTTGCGGGTTCAAGTCCCGCCTCGCCCACCATTTATTTGCAGAGCAAGGCGATTATAGCCGCCACCAGCGCCAGCGCTAGAAGGCGCAAGGCTATTGCGGTCATGCGCCGGCCTAATCCAATGGCCGCCGTGCCCGGTCTGGCACGCCCATACGGCGCAAATATCAGTGTCGCCGCGACGGCAAGCGCCGTTATCGCCCCTTGCGAATGCGTCATTGCAAGTAGCGCATCCGGCAAGGCTTCCAACTTTTCCTTAGGCAATGCAAAAACTGCCATAGCGGCTACAGCCACCGCACCGGCGGCCGTCGCACCGAGTCTCCACATGGCGCCTCTTATGCGCTCGCCGCAGTATGGGCATGTCATAAGCCAACATCCCAGCGGCCGCCCGCATGACTGGCACTGACTACCTTTCACCGCGCCTCCCGCATCGGCTGGCGGCGTTCGGCTGAAATGCCGCGGGGGAGGTCGCCGATGATTGCGCCTAGCAAGGCGTCGGTGGTGACAATGCCCAACATTGGTATGGCCTTGTCGCGAACTATCCCAACGCGCTGCCCGTGGTCGCGCAGCTTCGGCAGGATGTCGTCGGCCCGCATGGATGCGCGGATGTAGAATGGCTTGCGGATATACTCGCCAATCGGTTCATCGGGGTTGCCGGCGATTCGCGCCAGGACATCCTGAACATGCAGGACGCCAAGGCACTTGCCCGTCGAAGGTTCTACTACCGGCAGCTTGCCGTGGCCCGTCTTCGTCACTATGCGCGAGACATCGCCCAGCGTCGCATCCGGCGCAAGCGTGCTGACGCTCGACACGGGGACCATCACGTCAAACGCCGTCTTTGCCTGCAAGGCCAGGGCACGCCCCAGCATCAGGTTCTCCAGCGCAGATATCTGGCCTGTGGCCTCGCTGTTGCTCGCCAGGACTCGCAAATGCTCCCTAGACACGATACGCGTCAGGCCCGTGCCGTCTTTTCCTGCCGGGACAAAGAGCGACGAAATCGCTGTCGCTGCGGAGGCAAGTGACTGGAGGATTGTCTCCGCGATTTGAAGCGCATGGGCGAAAGGCAGTGAGCGCGAGATCGGTCGGACGCTGAACCATGCCTTGGGGAGGAACTCCCCGAATACGAGGATGGTGGCTGTGGACAGTGCCGACGAGACTCCAAGTCCGGCCGCGCCGAAGAGCGAGTAGGCTATCGAGGCGGAAAGCGTTGAGACCATCACGCTGGCGAGGTTGCCGCCAACGAGCAATGTCCCTAGCAGCCTGTCGGGCTTGCGCAGCAGGCGGAGGAGGAGTTTGGCGCGGGGATCGCCACTTCTGGACAAGTGGATGAGGCGCAGGCGTCCGGCCGATATGGCACCGGTCTCCATGCCGGCGAAGAAAGCGCAGGCCACATGGCAGAGAATCAGGAGCAGGATTCGTGCGGTCATTGCGCGCCCTCCTCTTTTGACTGCTCATCCCCATTGGGCTCGGCATCCTTGTCGGCGTGTTCCAGCGTCAGGGCGGCTTCCAATATCCGCAGCTTGCGGTGGCGCAGAACCTCAACGGTTACGCCCTGCGCCGTGACGCTCTCCCCCGCCCTGAGGAAGCGGCCTGCCTGCGCGGATATCCAGCCCGACAAGCGGTCGGCTCCTTCGGCTTCAAGTTCCGTGTCAAGTTCCTGGTTGATCAGTTCCAGGCTTGTGTCCCCGTCAATGCGCCAGGTGAAGTCGCCTGTCTTCTCTATTGGGTCGCGCGGCGGCGCGTCTTCTTGGTCGGGAAGCGGCCCGGCCAGCACCTCGAGGATGTCGCCACGCGTCACCAGCCCCGCGACGCCGCCGTATTCGTCAATGACGCACACCGCGTGCCGCCGTGCGCGCTGCATAGTCACGAGGATGTCGTCTAGCGTCGCCGTCTCCGGCACGAACACAGGCTTTTCAAGGGCTTCGTCGAAGTCATGCTCGGGGTCAAGCAGGTAGCGGCGGACATCAAGGAAGGCAGAAATCGAGTCCGGCGAGTTCTCGAAGACGGGCAGCTGGCGGAATGAAGTGGAGCGTATCAGCGCCGGGTAGGACTCCGGAGGCTCGTCCAGGTCGATGCCGGAAAAATCGACGCGCGGCGTCATGACGTCGGCCGCAGTCATTGAGGATAGCTGCATGATGCCGGATGCCAGGCGGCGCTCGTAGGCGTCTAGGATGCCGCGCTCGTTGGAGAAGTCAAATGCCGTCACCAGCTCGTCATCTGAAAGCGAGCGCCGCTCCTGCCCGAGGAATGGCGCAATGCGGGCAGGCAGGGCTTCCATCAGGGCACGGACTGGCGCGAAGGCCGCATGGCAGATGCAAATTGGCGCGGCTGCCGCTTTGGCTATGCGCAGTGGCATGCGGATCGCGATGCGCTTGGGGGCTATTTCGCCAAAGAGCAAGAGTATTGTCGTGGCGCCGGCGATTGAAAGGAGGGATGCGAATGGCGCTGCGGCCGGGATTGAGCGCACTATCGAATAGGCTAGCGAGGCGATTACCACATTGACGAGTGTGTTTCCTATCAGGATGGTGGAGAGCAGGCGCTGCGGCGCGGCCATCAGCGCGGCTATGCGGGCTGAAGCGCCTCCGCGGTCGCGCAGGGAGCGGAGCTGGAGGGCGTCAAGCGAAAAGAGAGCCGTCTCTGCGCCGGAGAAGAAAGCCGACGCCGCCAACAGCAGCACAAGAGCGACGGCTTTCGCCACAAGGAATATCAGTGCGGCATTCACGGCGTGTCAAGATCATCGACGTGGAGTTTCGTCTGGAAACCCGTCCCCGGGCGCTTTACCTCGAGGTTGCGGATCATCCAGCGGCCTCCGATCTTGCCTACGGATGCCACCCACATCCAGCGGACGCGGGCTCCGTCCGGCCCAAGCTGTTCTGCCTGGCGCAGGAAGGCGTGCTTGCGGTCTATCCAGAGGCGCACTGCGGCACAGCCCTCTATTGGCGCGGGCGGGCGCACCTCCACGACATCGCACAGCGAGCCCTTGAAAGTCTCTGGCGCCAGAAGCGTCGCATCCTCCCACCAGAGGTAGGCAAGGGTAATGTCGAGCCAGGTGATGTCGGTGCCGAGTATCTGGGCCGTTAGCGGTGGCGCGGGAACTTGCTTCCCTTCTGAGTCAAGGCATTCCAATGCTGTCGCGCCGCTGGCACTGCGCGTAACGCGTGCGGAGGAGAGGGTGCGGCCAAAGGAGTCCATGAGGGTGTATTCGGCCACCGGCGGCGACGCTCCCCAGTCTAGCGACATCGCAAATGGGATTTCTCGGACGATTACGCCAGACTGCCGCCGCACTATAAGCGAGCCGTAGAGCGCCACTGGCTCTACAGGGAAGAGCGACGTCGCGGCGCGGAGTATGGCTGAGGCATCCGCACCAGTATCAGGGCAGGCGGCAATGCCGGTGGCTTCCACACCTGTATCGGAGCGGGCGGCAACATCGGTGGCTTCCGCGCCTGTATCGGAGCGGGCGGCAATGCCGGTGCCATCCATGTCTATATCGGAGCGGGCGGCTTCAGCCGCCCCAATCGCGTATGCGGCGAAAACCACCGCAGCTATGGCAATTGCGCGTCGCATGGCTACTGGTTGCGGCGAACGAGGATCGCGGAGAGAACGGCGCAGAAGGCCGTCGGCACCCACACAACGATGTGCGGCCGCAGCGCCGGGAAGTCGGACAGCGACTTTGCGGCGACCATGAACCCGTAATAGACAAGCATCACGCAGAGGCTGATGGCTATGCCTATGTTCGATTCACGGCGCGAAGTCCTGATTCCCAGCGGCATTCCAAGAAGCAGGAACGCGAGCGGCGCCAGGCCAAACGAGTAGCGGCGGTTGAGTTCCGTGAGCATGGATGAGCGGATGCGCGGAACGGCATTCGTCAAGGCCGCGGCGGCATCCTCCTCGCCAAGCTCTTCCGGCTGCTGGCCGTGCGCCTTAGCCCAGTCCTTGCGCGCCCGGGACTTCTCAGCATCCGTAAGGGCCTCCTCAAGCGGCACGTCGCTGCCCGGGGAAAGTTCGGCAATGCGCTCGCGCAATTCGTCGTTGTTCAGGTCCGCCACCTTGCGGCGCCATGTGCGCTTCTGGACGGCATCCTTGATGGTGACGCGGAGGTGGCCGACAGTGGCCGTTCCGGGCTGACTGGCCGAGAATGGCGTGATGCGGACGTTACGCATGTCGAGGACGACGTCGCCGTTCTCCTGCGGCTCAAGCGTGGCTTCCTCGCAGCGCGTCTCGCGGGTCATCCCAGACTTTGTCTTTTCAAGGATCAGCAGATTGTTTAGGACATCGCCCTCCTGGCTCTCAAACCAGAGGTCAACTCCATTGAAGTTGCGGATGAAGTGCCCCGGCTCTAGGAGTTTCAACAGGTCTTTTGAGCGCGTGGTGCTGTTGAGGAGGTCGTGCCGCTCGCGGCTGCCGTAGGGGGCGACGACACCGTTGATGTAGATGGAAAGCGCCGCCAGCGCGATGCCGAAGACTACGAGCGGCGCCATTATGCGCCAGATGTTGATGCCGCACGAGCGCATGGCGCTGATTTCGCCGTCTGCGGAGAGCCGTCCAAAGAGCAGCAATGCGCTTGCCAGCGAGGCGAGCGGTATCGTGAAGGTGAGGGATTCAGGGAAACTTATCCAGAAGAAGTGGAGGACCAGCGACGTTGGCAGCCCCTTCACCACCAGCTGCGCGGCCTTGACCACGAGTCCTATCGAGAGAACGAATGTCAGGACGAGCATGGCGAGAAACCATGCCGCCACGTAGCTTCTCGACACGTATCTCTGGAGAATGGAAAACATCTGGTGTGAGGGGCTTCAAACTACAAGGGCCGCGCATTTGGCGCGGCCCTTGGTTTCCTGCGCCGTCGGCGCTATTTTGCCTTGAGGGCGTCGCTGATGCCACGCTCGTCGGCGCCGCGGATGTAAACCTCGACGCGGCGGTTCTCCGGCGTCCCGTTCTTCAGGTCGGGCTTGACCTTCGGACGGTCGAAGCCGTAGCCAACCGCCCTCAGGCGGGAGGCGTCGATGCCCTTGTGGATGAAGTAGTTCTTCACGGCAGTGGCGCGACGCTCGGAGAGGCGGCGGTTGTATTCGGCCTTGGAGGCGAACTTGCGGTCGGCGTGGCCTTCGATCGTGGCCGTGGCGCCGGGGTTGCGGGCAAGCACCTTTGCGACGGTGTCAAGGTCGGGATAGTCCTTTGCCTTGATGTCGGCCTTGTCGTAGTCGAAGAGGAGGTGCAGCTCGAAGCGGAGGAGGTCGTCGTTGCCATTCAGCGGATCGGTCTTGTCAACGAGAACCTCGTGGCCGTCGGTCACGCCGCCCTTGTCAGTGTCGGGATCGAGCGGGTCGGTCTTGTATTTGAAGACTTCCGCGCCGTCCTTGAGGCCGTCGAAATCGGAATCGGGGTTGAGCGGGTCAGTCTTGTACTTGAGGACCTCGGCGCCGTCGGTGAGGCCGTCGCCATCGGTGTCGGGATTGTTGGGGTCGGTGCCAATCTGCATCTCGTAGTCATCGGTGAGGCCGTCGCCGTCGGTGTCAACCGGACCGGCAACCGCGACGAACTCAGGCTGCGCGCCAGCGTCCCAGTTCCAGACGATGCCAACGTCGATCTCGTTGTTGAACTCGGTGTTGTCCGTGTCGAGGAGGAGGCGGAAGTCGCCGCGCACCGCCCAGACGTCGCTGAAGTGCCACATCACGCCGCCGCCGGCGCGGAGGACAAGCTCGGTGCGACCGTCATCCAGGACGTCCTTGCCGTAGATGTTCAGGCCAAGGCCGCCGGCGAGGAACGGATCCAGGCGCTCCCAGCGGGTGAAGTGGAAGAGTGCGTCGGCGTAGAGGCCGGCGGCCCAGGTGTCGCCGAAATACCTGTCCTTGCCCTTAGAATGGGTGCCCTGCTCGCTGCGCCGCTCCCAGGATCCGTCGGGATTCCTGTGCACGAATGCGCCATCGCCATCGACGAGGTTTTCATCGAGTTTCGGAGCGACGAACAGGCCGCCTTCGAGGCCCCACCATTCGTTCAGGTCGTAGCCGAGGCGGACGTTGAGGAAGAATCCGTCCTCCAGCGGCTGGTCGCCTTCGAAGTTGAGGTAGCCGATTGACGGCGTGAAGTACCAGCGCGAGAAGTCTTCCGCCTCTTCGGCGCGAGCGGAGACGGCGAGTGTTGCGGCGGCGAGCGATGCCGCTGCGAATGTCTTTGCGGTGAGCTTGAGGTTCATTTTTTGGATTAGTGGTTAGTTGTTAGTGAAAAATGGTTAGTTCAAATTCGCTAGATGGCGAGGTAGGCGAAGACCATCACGAAGATTGCGACGGTCTCGATGACGCCAATGGCGGCGATGTAGTTTGAGAAGCCCTTGCCCGTCTCGGCGTATGCGTCTGCGGCGGCGCCTGCCGTGCGGCCCTGGAAGATTGCGGATGCGCCAATGCCAAGGCCGGCGAAGATGCCGATGAGACAGAGACCAATGCCCGATGCGTCGGCGGCGGCCGCCTTGCCCTTGATGGCGAACATGAGGATCATGCCGTAGAGCGTCTGCGTTAGGGCCGCGCCAACAAACGGCAACAGGTTCGCGGCGGGGCGTCCCTGCGCGTAGCATTTCTTCCATGCGCCTACGGCGGCCGAGCCGGCCGCTCCAGTGCCAAGCGCCGAGCCTACGGCGCTAAGGCCCAGCGCCATCACGGCGCCGGCAGTTCCAAGTCCTTGGTTCAATATGGATGCGTCCATTTTTATTCCTTCTGAAATTACAATAATTATACCTGATTGCCTGACATGCCGCAACCTTTTTCCAATTATCGCTATTCTCGCCTCATCGTCCAGGCAAACCGCAAGGTCTTTACGGCCTCGTGGTCATTGCCTTCCACTTTTGGAAATAGCGCTCGCCCAGCGTGTGCTGGGCTTCGGCGCTGAAGTGCAATCCGTCGCCGCGGTCTGAGAGATCCCTCGCGCTGACAAGACCGAAGCCGGGCATTGTTTCGGCCAGGCGTTCCAGCGCGGTATCAATCACTGGAGCGCCCGCCGCGATTTCAGGATATTTATCTCCATAAAACGATGCGAGCGTTCCGGCAATGAACGGCACAGTCTCCGCCAGGTAAAGGTCTCGGCGGAAGTTCTCGACGACTTGCCGCATCTTCGACTCGTAGCCTGGCGTGCCACGCGAGGCGTCGCCCTCGCCCTGGTGCCACAAGATGGCGACGAACTCCCCGTCGCGCTTCGCGGCCTTGGCGCGGAGAATCGCGTCGTCGTATGGGTGGTTGGCCGCATCGTATGGATCGACGCCGCCTGGCAGCCAGGCAGATATCGGCGTTCCGCCAACGGCGACCGGAACAAGCCCGACCTCTTCATCCGGCGCGAATGAGCGGAGAAGGCGCCCGAAGGTGCGTCCGGGGCCGACGCCAACGACGCGGTCGCCGGCCGCTGGCGGAACGGCGTCCCATGGGTCGGGAGAGGTGCGCTTCGTGCCATCTGGCGCGAAGGTGCCGACGAATGCGCGGTCCTTGTGGATGGGTTCGATTGCCTCGCGCCAGGTGAGGTCTCGGGCGAGATGCTTTACGCCTGGAATCGGCTCAAGGTCTTCGGCCGTCGCGTAGCCGCGTCCGGCCATGTTCGATTGTCCTGCGAGAAGAACGAGTTTCATATTGCCTCAAATTGCGTGGTCACTTGTCGCTTCCCTCCGCCTCGGCGATGACCCAGTCCTGGTGCGGACGGTCAAGATCGACGAAGCGGACATTCCACCCGCAGAGGCGCACTTGGAGGTTGCGGTATTTCGCAGGGTCGCGCTGGGCCGCGCGCAGGGTGTCGGGGGAGAGGGAGTTGAAGTGGACAAACTGCCCGCCGCTGGCGAAGAATGCGCGGACAAAGCCCGTTAGGAAGGCCAGTCCTTCCTCGCCTTCTATGGTGCGTCGGGGCACCATCACATCTAAGACGGCGCCGTCGGGGAAGCGCGCATGGTCAAGGAGTGAAAGGCTTTCGACGACACCGGCCGATCCGTCGGCGTCGCACCCGAAGGAAGCGCCCGAGTTCTTCGACACTGGCGTTCCGGCGTGGCGTCCGTCGGGCGTCGCGCCCATCTTCTTCCCAATGCCGATGCACCAGTCGATGGACCAGAGGCCCATCTGGAATCCGCCCTGCTTTTCGCTTGGTGTGTGCTCGATGATGTCGGCGGCGGTCTTGCAGATGCGCTTGCCGAGGGCGTCGGCGTCGGCGTTCCCGTCGCCGCCGCCCCACTTCTGCGCGCGCCGCAGGGCGAACTGGCGCAGATCCTCATAGCCTTCCCAATCAGCGCGGAGAATGTCGCGGAAGGCGGCGAAGCTGACTTTCTTTTCGTCGAAGACCACGGCGCGGAGCGCAAGCAGCGAATCGACGGCTGTCGCCAGCCCCGCGCATACGACTCCGCTCGTCGCGTATTTGGTGCCGAACTGCGAGACATCGAGGCCGTGTTCCAAGCAGTCGGCCATCGTCGCCGAAAGGATGGGGGACGGATTGATGTCGCGCCAGGCGACTTCCCACTTACGGGCGATGCCAAGCGCTTCCCGGAGGTCGCGCTCAAGCGTGGCGAAGTAGCGCGCCTCGACTTCGACGAAGGAGGAAGGCGCGAAGGAGTCGTCGAGAATGAGGTCTTCTGCTGCCTTTGCGAGATTGAATACGCTCTCCATCGTGCAGGAGAGTTCCCTGCCCATGATGGCGGGCTCGTAGCAGCCGATGGGGATGAAGTTGGCGAGGTCGGCCTTGTCCTTGCCGCGCCGGAGCATGGCCTCCCGGACTAGCGGCTCGTTGGCAAAGACCATTGCGTTCTTCCCCTCCTGGATGCATTCAGCGGCGAAGCGCAGGAGTTCGGGCGGAGTGTCCGGATTTACGCGGATGGAGAACTTCGGGCTGGGCGTCCCGAGCGTGCGGAAGGCGCGCCAGGCAAGGCGCGTGAGGCGGTTGCAACCATCGCGAAGCGGCTCGCCGGGAAGATAGCCGCCAAAGCAGAACGCGGCGCCGGCATCGCGGCCCTTGGACTCCGCGTGCAGGAAGCCGAAGAAGCGGACAAGCATCTCCTCCGCGCCCTCCTCGGTGAGGCGCCCCGCCGCGAGGTCGCGTTCCAGGAATGGCAGATACTGGCGGTCGAAGATGCCCCAGGAACGCACCCACTCGCCCTCAATCTCCTGGGCATGCCAGTAGAGGATTGCGAGTTGCAGCGCCTCGTGGAGAGTTTCAGGCGGACGCGCCGCGATGGCTTCGAGGTCGGCGGCGAGGTTGGAACGGCCTTCGCGGCCGCAGACGGATGCGAAGCGCAGGGCGAAGTCGCGCAAGGCGCGGCTGGCGAGGACAACCGATTCCGTGAAGGGCGTTGGGTGCGCGGCGTGACGCTCTTCGGCCCTGGCGATGAGACCGGGTATTCCAAGCGAGAGGATGCGGTCCCAGTCTGGGGAGGTGTGGCTGCGGTCGCACTGCGTGAAGAAGCGGCCCTCGTTCCAGGCGGCGCAGGTGCGACGGTTCCCTTCGGGGAAGTCGCGTTCGGCTATGATTCCAGCGCGTTCGTTCTGGATACGGGCGATTTCTCCAACGCCATAGCGCCTGTCGAGGTAGTCGCGCTCGACAATGCCCGCAAAGGCGTCGTCTTTGTTCACGGCCAGTCGCGCGTTCGCAAGGACGTATTCAAGCATCTTCGCCCTAGTCACCGGGAATGGCGCGCCCGTGCGCTCGCCATCGTCGTAAACGCGCCGGACTCCTGCGTTTACTTCGGAGATTGGAAGGCCGTCAACGAAGACCGCCTCGTCAAACGAGGCTTCAATCTGCTCAAGATTCATCGCCGTATCCCTTTCACTTTTCCCCAAAAAGTTGGATTGCAACGTCCGCCAGCCATGTGTGCGCAAACATTATTGGCGTCTTTGAATGGAATGATGGAGCGGTGAAATCCAAATCCATCGTGAAGAAGGCGGTTGAACATGGAACCGCCACCTTGAAGCGCAACTGGCCAGGAGCAGCCCAGGATGCGCGGGAGAAGGCCATGAAAGAGTGTCCTGCCACGACCCTGCGCAACAGCGAAGCGCGTGGCGCATGGTAGCCGGCGCGAAGGGCGTCCGTGAGGCCGTCTCCGAAAGTGAACTCCAGAGTGGCGCCGCCGGAGTCCTGCGAGATGGCAAGCGCCACGAGACCTAGCGGATTCGGCGCGCAACGGAAGCGGGCGGTCTCATTTAAAGGCAAAGTGGCGGCATCAGGCGCCCCGGCAGGCCCGAGATCGAAGCTCCGCCCATTCTCGACTTCGCGTAGCCGCGCCACGCCAGTGGGGTTGGCGGGCAGCGGGGCGTCGGAGAAGGCGGGCAGCAGGTGCTCCCAGATGACGTCAAGTTCGCTCTGCATGTTGCAGAGTCCGGCGGTGGCGGCGACGACGGCGTCCTGCTCAGGGAGCATGACGGCAAGCTGGCCGCTTGCGCCATCGCCGCGGAAGGCGCCATGCTGGCACCGCCAGAACTGGTAGCCATATCCCTGGCACCAGTCCGTGGCGCGCCCCGGACCGTCATTTTCAATCTGCTTCGCCGTGGCCTCGGCCATGTATGAGGCCGGAATCAGGCGGCGGCCGTCAGGCAGGACGCCGCCGCGAAGCCACAGCTGCCCTGCGGCTGCGATTTCTCGCACCGTTAGGTTCAGGCCTGCGCCGCCGAGGGCGATGCCGCCACTCCCTGGAAGATCGTCCCATACGACATCGTCGGCGATGCCGAGCGGGCGGAACAGTCGGTCGCGCAGATAGTCGGGGAGACGTTGGCCAGTCACCTTCTGCAAGACGGCCGAGAGCAGGAAGGTCGCGCCCGTGTTGTATTCAAAGCGTGAACCCGGCTCGTCGCGTAATTCGTCTTCAAGAAGGTGGCGCACCGGCGGCGCGTTGTCATCGAAAAACTCGAGACCGCTCGCGAACCTTTCCGCCACGACGCGCATGTCCAATGCGGCGGGAGAGGCTGCGAAGGTTTCGTGCAGTCGTCCGTAGCGGTCGCCCCAGAGGCCGCAGGAGGCGCGGCCCATGCCCATAATTAGCAGATGGCGCAGCGTCACGCGACGCATCCGTTCCGTCACATTCGGCGAATCGTATTCGGGGAAGAACGATATGAGTGGCGCGTCCAGGGATGGGATGAGCCCTTCGCCAAAAGCTATGCCTACGGCTGAACTGGTGAAGCTTTTGCTAAGCGAAAAGAGCTGGTGGCGGTCGGCTGGAGAGCATAGGTCTCGATAACATTCAGCCACGATGCGACCGTGGCGCATGACGACAAGTCCATGCGTCCACTCAAGCGCGAAGAAGCGCTCGATGAATTCGGCCAGACGGACAGAAGAAACGCCTTCTGCTTCAGGGGAAATGATGCAGCCATTCATGGATTCCATTATACCATGCTATGGCATTGGATCCCAGATTATGGCGTCGCGTTCGACAAGGAGGCACGGAGAATCGTAAACGGGGACTTCGAGGTAGGTGACCCGGTCGCGGCAGGGGATGACGTTGGCCTTGTCGTAGTCGTAAACGCGCCCGGTCAGGAGATCGACCCAGACGGGGTCGCGCAGTGGTTCGCCGCCGATGTCCTCGAAGACCGCCGGGCGGGTCTCGAAGGAGTTGCCCGGATGCGTGTATTGCAGGATGCGGCCGTCGTCCGGCTCTCGGACATGGCCCTTGGGGGCGTTCGTGAAGTCCAGCTCCGGCGAGATGTCGCAGCCGTGGACCCAGAAGGCCAGGGCCCTCGCCCCGGTGTCGCTGCGCCGGAAGGAATAGGTCGAAAGCGAGAGGTCGCTGGAGCGCAGGCCCGTCGTGCGCGGCCCCCTCGCCGGGTCGGCGCAGAAGTCCGGCTCGCCGGGGGAGTCGTCGCACCCCTCGGTCTCCCACGCGCCGCCGCCGAATACGCTCGCGAGGTTCTGCGTGGCATACCACGCCCGCTTGATGCCGATGATGCGGTGGTCGTTGTCGGCGCGCAGCAGACCCTTGTGGTTGATCTCCTTTCCCTTGTGGTTGAAGTCGGAGATCGTGAAGGCGCTCGACAGGACGCCGTGGCCGAAGTCGGCGAGCATCCGGCGCAGGTTCCACTTGGCTTGGGAGTATTCCGACCACGGGATGCGCTTCAGGGCGAAGATGGCGGCCATTTCGCTCGGCGCGCCGTTCTCGCCCTGGCGCAGCTTCGCGTGGGGTGCGTACTTTGCGGCGATGGCCTTCTGGATCTCGACGGGGCGGTAGGAGCCTTCAGGCGCCTGGTTGTAGCCGTGGTAGATGAACCAGTCGAAGAGCGCAACGTCGGATCCCAGCGCGCGGAGGCAGTCCTCGAAATAGGCGGGCTGGTTGCGGGCGAGGGAAAGGCCCGCGATGCGCGCGTCGGGGATGGCCTTTTTCACGATCCGCGCGGTGCGGACGTTGAAGGCGGCGATCATTTCCGGGGTCTTGTCCTTGGTGTCCGGCTCGTTCCACATGAACCAGTCGCGGACGCGCCCCCTGAAGTGGCGGGCGATGGCATCGACCCAGGCGTCCCAGGCGGCCAGTCCCTCCTCGCTCACGGGGAAGCCGGCGCCGAGGTCGAAGCCGCCGCCGCCCGGATAGACCGGGTTGCCGTAGCCGGTTTCGAGAATCGGCTCGATGCCGCGCGCGATGGCGTCATCGACGATGTGGTCGAGCCACGCGAAGTCGTATTTGCCCTTCACGCGCTCGCACTTGGCCCAGCCGGACTGGAGGCGGATGGTCTTGAGGCCCAGCGGGGCGATGTAGTCCTTGTATTCGTCCCAGTCGGCGAAGTCGCGGTCGAGAACCTCGCAGCCGAGCGTCCAGTTGGACGGGCCGATTTCGGAGGCGGAGCGCGGGCGGACGGTGCCGAGGCGCGGGAAGTCGATCCACAATGGCGTGCGCACTCGGTCGGGCGAGGTTGAGATGACAGGCTTCATAGAGTTGAAAAGGTTGAAAGGTTGAAAGGTTGAAAGGTTGAAAAGTTGAAAAGTTGAAAGGTTGAAAGGTTGCCGATGGCTATTGATCGCGGTCGGGAAACACCTCGAAAACGCATCCGTCGTTGGGGCCGATGGAGAGAACGCCGTCGGCAAAGGCACCGTTCCAGACGCGGCTCACGCGGCCGGCGACGTCGACGTCGAACTCCGTTTTTTCCGGGCGCGTGTTGAGTGCGCAGACGAGAGTCGCGCCATCGGATGTCGGATGCTCCGTGACAACCAGCCTGGGGTCGGACTTGGAGACGAGCCGCCGGACGCCCGCCTCGCGCGCGGCCCAGGCGTAGATGCGACAGAGTTCGTTGGTGAAGTCGCCGTCCACGGCATTGGGCGCGCTTTCGGCAACGAACTTTTCAAGCGCGAAGTTCACGACGAGGATTTTCCCCTTGCCAAGGCGCTTGCGCGCCACGACGACGTTGCCGTTTGCGTCGCGGGCGAGGACTTCGCACGCGGCGCCGCCGTCGCCGCCTTCCGGGGCCGGCTCCATGACGGTGGTGCTCGTGTCGCGCGCGGAGAGGCGCGCGCCCTCGAACGCGAAATCGATCTGGCGCGACTCCTTCCAGGTCATCCGCTCCAGGCCCGTGGCGGCGGTCCAGCCGGAGAGCCCCGCGCCTTCGCCGAGCGTGGCGAGGAGCGTCGCCCCGGCGCGGACGCGGTCGAGCAGCGCCTCCCACGTCTCCTGCGACCACGTGCGGACGCCAGTCCCGGAGGGCAGGACGTAGAAGCCGGCGTCGGGGAGCTGGAAGGAGTCCGCTCCGGTGAACCGCAGGTCGAGGCCAGCGGCCTTGGCGAGCATCGATGCGCCGAAGATCTGCGGCCAGAAGTCCTCGCGCTCCGAGACGAGGCACACGCCGTCCGTGCGGCGCGGCGGAAGCGGCGCGAAGGGGAGCGAGTCGCGGAAGGCGCGGAAGGCCTTGAGCGCGAGCGCCTGCGGCTTCGGCGCGCGGTCGGCGCCGAGAATGCCCAGCTCGCGCTCCATGGCGTTGTCGTCGAACGGCGGGTAGCGGAGTTCCGTCTGGTCGAAGGCGCACCACCAGAGGTAGGCGGGAAGGCCGTGCTGCCACGAGGCGAAGAGCTGCTGGCGCATGCCGGCGGCGGCGACGCGCTCCGGGCAGGTGCGCGGGCCGAGGCTCCCCACTTCCTGCGGGAAGGCGGGCTTGCCGGAGACGGCCTCCTGCAGGAGGCACATCGCGACGGGGTGCATCGCGCCCCGGAAGGAGTTGAACGGCCCCCGGCTCGTCGGAACGGGCGCCGACACGGGATAGGGGTGCGGCGTCAGGATGTCCAGCAGTTCGCCGTGCATCTGGAGCGACCAGTCCCTGCGCTTCTCGTATTGCGGGCCGAAGACGTTCGTCGTCAGGTCCTGCATGCCGGACGCCACGGGGCGCGTCTGGTCTTCGAGGCGGACCGCCGAAGCGACGGTGTGAATCCAGAGCCACGCCTGTTCGGCGCTTGCGATTTTGCCCATGCAGTTGAACTCGTTGCCGAGGTCCCACGCGGCGATTGCGGTGAGGTCGCGCATGGCGCGGACGAAGGCGCGCGCGAAACGCCCCTCCCACATGAGCGCCGCGGGGTCGTTCAGGAGGTCGAGGCCCTCGACCATGCGCGGGACGAAGAGGCGGCCGCTCATCCAGCCGGTGACGAGGGAGACCATCAGCCGTATGCCGCGCGCCTCCGCCATCGCGGCGAAGTCGCGGAAGCGCGCGACGGCGCCCGGTTCGAGCCAGAGCGGATCGACGATCCGCCTGTCCGTGCCGTCCTGCACGAAGCCGAGCGGGATGCCCGCGTAGCCGAAGTAGCGCGAGAGGGGCTGGAAGTCGCGCCACGTCGGGAAGACGCGCAGCAGCTCGACGCCGTGCGCGGCGAGGGCATCGAGGTCGGCGGCGATGGAGGAGGCGTCCCACTCGTCCGCGCGCCACATCCGAATGCCGGACTTCGATCCCCAGTAGTTGCAGCCGACGGCGAAGCCATGCGGCCCGGCGACGGAATCGGGAAGAGAGACAGAGTTCATTGTTCACAAATCCTCATTGTTCGTCAAGGTCGCCGTAGCGCTGCTGGTGCCGGAAATGGCGAGATCGCGCAGCCCCGCTTCCGGCGCGGAGAATGAGCGCAGTTCATACGGCTCCAGTTTCAGCGTGACCGTCGCGGCCCTGTCGCCTTCGACGGCTTCGCCGCCCACGAGGTCGGTGGTTCCCGCCGGAATGGCGAGGCGCACTTCGGCCGGCGCGTCGCCGGTGTTGATCGCGTAGAAATACGCCTTGCCGCGGAACGCCTTCGCGCGCACTCTCACAGGGCTTTCGGGAGCGAGGCCGCGAAGGTCGTCAAAGACGACGGCTGGAAGCGCCCGGAAGGCCTGGATGAAGGGGACGAGCACCTCCTCGGTGCCGTATGTCCCAATCAGGTAGCCGCCCTTGGAGAGCGCCTGAAGGTCGTGGAAGCGGAACGGCGCGGCATAGTGTTTCAGCGCATGGCGGCCCGAGGGGTTGATGGTCGTGACGCGCCAGCCGCACTCCTTCAGCCACGGACAGGCGAGCGACCCCGGCCCCGGCTTCGCCGTCACCCCGCCGATGCGTGACTCCCAGTAGCGGTCGTGCTGGTTCACCCACGGGAAACGAGCGCCGTCCAGGAGGGCGTAGGAGCCGCGCCGGAACCATTGCTCGCGCTCGATTGGCGCGGCCGTTTCGGCGAATTCCTTCCAGCGCCCCGGCGCCGGACCGCGGAAGCGGTAGTCGGCCGGGACTTCCGTCTGGCAGATGGAAATGTTCGGCACGTCGGCGAGCTTGCGCGGGTCGAGTCCCGCGCGGCGGTTCGCCTCCGCGACGAAATTCTCCTTGCCGAAATCGGGATGCCTAAAGTCCGGCACGAGGAAGCTGTTGACGACGAGCTTGAGATCGGGGCGCGCGGCACGCAGTTTTTCGGCAAGACGGCGGTAGAGGCGGGCCACGACGTCGCAGCGCCAGTCGAGCCACGCCTCCCACCGCACGGGGTCTTCTCTCAGCCATTCGGCGTATGCCTTGCCGCGCAGCGGGGCGGCGCCGTCGATGGATGCCGGGAAGGCAATGCCCCGTTCGCGGCAGAAGGCCCTGATGGCGTATTCGTTGTAGCCGGAGCGCTCGTCGCCGAACCAGCACAGGCAGTGCTTCGTGAGGTGCAGGGCCACTCCCTTGAACGAGGGGTGGTCGCGCCCTTCCTCGATGAAGAGATCGACGGCGCGTTCGATTTCGCTCTGGACATCGTGATGGGCGATGTTGAAGTTTGGCGGTGTCCCGTGCCAGCCGCCGGGGTTGGGCTTGCCGTCGTCCCAAATGCTGATGGGGGACATGTTCAGGGAGCCGTTCTCAATCATCTCGCGCGTGACGGCGCCCGAAGGCACGCGGATGTTGTTCTGGTTGATCGTGGGCATGAAGCCCAGCCCCTCGCGGTCGAACTTCTCATACCAGGCAGAGCGGTATCCCGTCACGTGGACGCGCGGCATGTAGTCTTCGCCAATCACGCCGCAGTACCAGGAGCCGGGGTAGCAGAGCAGGTTCTGCCCTGTGTAGTGCATCAGGGCCGCAGCGCGGTCGGCGAAGGCGCCGAAGGTATCGGCCCTCGTGCCGCCGACGTCGAAGTCGAAGTGGATCGCCGGGTCTTCGTAGTAGAGCGCGAAGGTGCGGTGCCAGCCGTCGTCGTTTACGGGAGGCTCGTCGATCGCGGCGACGGGCAGCGCACCGCCCTCAATGGCATAGACGCGAATCTCCGAAACGGCCGCAGGAGCGCCGGCGCGCGCCGTCATGGCTATGAGGGCCACGTCCGTGACGCGCGGCCAGTAGATGCAGCGGTGCGTGAGGATGCGGCCCGTGTTGGGGTATTCGTCGCCGCATGCCACGCCCTCCTGCAGCATGTTGTCGGCCCCCTCGGCGCGCTCCCACGTCTGGGTTCCCGCGCCCTGGACGATGATGTCCATCGTCCGCAGGGCGTCATCGGGGTAGTCGATTTCGATGACGCACGGCGCGCCCTGCGGCGGCACCTCGAAGCGGACGGCGAAGCGGTCGTTGGCCTTGTCCCCCGCCTGGAGGTAGCGCGTCCCGCCGAGGGAACCCACGCTGCACGGCGCCGAGGAAATGAAGCGGTCGGGGTCGTCGGGGATCGAGTCGAGCGTGAGGCGCGAAAGCAGTTTCATTTTCCCGGGGAGGCCGCCTTGCGCGAGCGGCGCGCCCTCGAAACGGTTCGGCCCGTCCTGGTTGAAAAGAGCGCCGTAGTCGGGGATGTCCGGCCCGCGCTCGACGCCGCCGTCGTCGTGGAAACGTTTTGCGATGGCCTCCGGCGGAAGCGGCGCGGACCAGATTTCAAGGTCGTCCATCGCGCCGTCCATGAATTCGCCAGCCTCGCTTCCACCCACGAAAAACTCCGCGAAGTCCACCCTGTTTGAGAAGGTCATCGCCTTGGCCGACAAGGCCGCTCGCAGCGGCGAGCCGGCGTCCCGCAGCTGGGTTGCGCGCTTGCCGTCGAGGTAGATGTCATGACCCTCCGGCCCCCAGGTGAAGGCGAGGTGATGCCACTGGTCGGCTTTTGGCAGACGCGAACTGATCGCATAGCGGTCGCCGTCGTCGCTCTGGTCCGCGCGGAGTCTCCACCCCCATTGCCAGAACATGAGCGCGCCGGAACCGCGGCGCGGCGTTGGCGCCGTTGTGCAGAGGAACTTGCGGCTCTCATGGTGGTTCCCGGCGGACTGCGCCTCGGCGTCGGGCTTGAACCAGAACATCACGGTGCCGCGCTCCGGATCAAGGTTGCCCCGCAAGGGGTAGCCGAGGAGCGAGTCAATGCCGCGCTTCCTTTCGACGGCCTGTCCGCGCCGGCCCGCCACGAAGCGGAGGTTCCGCGTTCCCGGAATCGGCTCCGGGCGGCCTTTGGAGAACGCCGCGTGCGCCGTGCCGTCGAACGGTGCGGAAAACAGCAGCTCCGGGGCGCGGAGCGTGTCTTCGGCGGAATGAGGTGCTCCCGCTTCCACTTCGCGGACGAACCGCGCGATGCGCTGCTCGATGATGTTCAGCAGCCGCTTCCGACCCTTTCGCCAGATGCAGTGGTTACCCGTGTTCGGCTCGGCGTCGCAGGGGTATTCAAAGAAGTCGCAGCGGTTCCCGGCGGCGGCGTATGCCTCGGCGAAGGCGCGGTGTGAGGCGACGGGGACAACACCGTCTCCGCCTGCATGGGTGCAGAGAAGCGGCGCCATGCCTTGGCGGACGCGGGGAAGCGGGTTCATCGCGTCGAGCGACGAATACGACACTTCCTTGCCGAAGAGCGCCGTGTAGCGGCCCCGGTGCAGGAAGAAGTCCGGCGCGGGGTCGCCGATGGAGGAAATGGAGACGCAGCCCGCGACCTTATCGGGCGGCAGGTTCACAAGCGTCCAGAGGGCGAGATGCCCGCCGGCGGAGCCGCCGCACAGCCATATCCTCGACGGTGAGAAGCCGGCGATGCGCGCGAACTCGTCGGAGAAGAGCCAGTTCGCGGCGGCGAGGCAGTCGTCGCCGCAGGCGGGCCAGCGGTTGGTCACTGACGCCAGCCGGTAGTCGATGTTGAAGACGGCGAAGCCCAGGTCGTCAGTGAAGAACTCGGCGATGCCAGCCATCCCGCCCCGGTTGCCGGCGCTCCACCCGCCCCCGTGGATGAGAAGGAGGACGGGTGGTGCGCTATCGGAGGCGGGCAGATGCAGGTCGCCGCAGCCGTCAGGCCCCAGGCCGGGCGCATAAGGGACGGCGCGGACAATCCTCCCGCCTGGGGTGGATGCGGTAGGCGCGTCCAGCGTAAAAGCGAAAGCCGCAGCCGGGACGGAGGCGGCGAGAAAGGCGGCGATGGTTGCTTTTGCGTTGTATAGGATGTGCATCATGTTCCTTAATTTTTTGCCGGGGACTCAACGTCAGGGTAGCCTTTGCCTAACGCGCGGATGTGTTCGCCGCTGACGTGGCTCACGGTTTCAGGAGGGCGCGTGCCAGCATGGCTGACGCCCGGGATGACGCCGCCATGCATGTTTCGCGTAGAAATTCCGGCTCTTGTGCCGCCATGGGCCGCGAGCCAGGCGAGCAGGACGTTCCAGCTCGCCATCGAGCGCGCGTAGTTGTGCCCGCACTCCGGCTCGTCGAAGGGGTTGCGCTTCAGCCCATCGTGCCGGTCGCGCACGGCCCTGACGACCGTCAACGCCTCGGCGTCCATCCCCTGGAAGACCATCTCGGCCGCCGCGACATACTCGAAGCCCGTCATCACCTCCCCGAAGTAGGGGAAGGGCGTCTTCAGCCGCCCGCGTGGCCACGCCCCCATGACGAGTCCGGCCTCGCCGCCCGTGCAGAAGGCACGCATGTTGTTGAAGTGGCGCGTGAAGTCGGGCAGGAAATTCCAGCGCATGATCGATTCGCACGTCTTCCGCAGGTTCTCCCTCTTCGCCAGGTCGCCCAGGCCCCACAGGTGCGCCATCTGCTGGCCGACGAGCTGGTCAACGAGGCAGCATTTGCCTAGCTGGTAGGGCGGCTCGCCGTGCCCCTCCGGGATGCGCTGCTCGTAGTAGTCGCCGTTGAAGAGTTCCGCGTCGATCCGCCGCGTCCCCTTCTCGAAGATGGCGCGGCACTCCTCCGCGAAGGCGTCGTCCTTCATGGCGCGGGCCATTTCCTCGGCCGCGCGGAGCGCGCCGAGATACCAGAACCCCATCTGCGGGTTCGGCCCGTAGTAGTTGACGTCCATCGTGTTGTGCTGCTCGCCGTCCATGAGGCCGGACTTCCCGGCGTCCCAGCCTTCCTTCTGCCATTCAGCCTTCCACGTTCGCCGTCCGGCCGGAATCCACGCGAACTCCAGCGCCTTTTTCACCTTTGGCCAGAGCGAGGCCAGCCATTCGTCGTCGCCGCAGATTCTCCAGTCGCGGAAGACCTTCATGATGCAGCCCATCTGCCCGTCGGCGGCGACGCCGCCGCCGGGTTTCACCCCAAGGGGCAGCTGGACGCGGAAGTTCATAGCGCCGGTATCCTCCTCCAGCGCGTGGTTGAACTCCACGTCGCGCATCGACCGCGCGAGGTCGGGGAAGAGGCAGGCGACGGCGTTCTCGTAGTTCCAGACGTGGGTGCAGCTGCCCATGCACGAGCCCTCGTGGTCGAAGACGCCCTCCCAGCCGAGGAGGTGCCCCGACGGGATGCGGAAGACCGTCTGCGACTTGAGGACGGCGAGGTTTGAAAGCGCCGCCTCCTTGACTTCGGCGGGCGCGTCGAGCGCGAGCACCTTCCGCGTGAAGGCGAGCGACTTCGCCTCCAGGTCGCCCAGGCGCGGCACGATCTTCTCCGCCGCGTCCCATGCGTCCGCGTAGTGCTGCGAATACCAGTTTCCGACGATCACATTCACATCGCCCCACGCCGGGCGGTTCGGGAAGTTCCATGTGAAGGCAAAGCGGAACGTCGTCCGCGCGCCCGCCGGAACCGTCTTCTTCAGGCAAAGCCCGCCGTGCGGCTCGCCGTCCCCGGAGGGGCGCGGCGAGAGCTCTCCGTCGGAGGAGAGGTCGTCCCAGAAATCAAGCGCCGTGCCGCTCCAGGCGTTGGGCGCGAAGGACTCGCGGAAGGTGAGTGAGCCGTCGGTGTCGGGCGTCGAAAGGGCGAACGTCCCCCATGCGGGCGAATCCTGCGCCACGCCGTCCGAGAGGCACAGGATGCCGCGCAGCCCCGCGCCCTCGCGGAAAAGAGTCCTGTTGTCCTTTTCCCCGCCGGTGGCGGAGTGGTGGCGCATGTTGTTGAATCCAATCGGACAGCCGTCGTTCCCGACGAAGTTCCGGACAAACGCCGCGACGGAAATCTCCAGCGGTTCTTGGAAAAGGTTCTCCACTTCGTAGGCGAGGGAGGCGACGGGAAGGGAACTCGCCGCGCTGTCGCCGGGGACGAAGGGCGAAAAGCCCTTGACGCGCACCCTCACGGGCAGGTCGCGGTCGGCGAGGCTCACGACCCCGAAGGGGAAGGCGCCGTCGAACGACGCCTCGCGGAAGCGCGGCAGCCCGCCCTGCGTGGCACCGCAGCCCTCGTCGGCGTAGAGTTCCGCCGGATGGAGCGGTCCGGCGAGCATCGTCGTCGATTCGTGCGACTCGCCCTTGACGCGGATGGCGAAGAAGGTGCGCGCAATCGGTCCGCGCTCGGACTCGCTCATCGTCTTGTTGGCGCGGTTCATGATCTCCCAGGCGACGAGTTCGCCGCGCCCCGAAAGCGACACGGAGCCGCACCCGATGCCGCCCATGGGCAGCGCGACCCGCAGAATGTGTTCGCCGTCAAAGTGCCGGGCCACGGGCCATTCCGTTTCAGTTGCGGGGACGGCTGGGAGGATTGGGCCGTCGGGGTGACGATGGATGATGTTCATGGTTGTCTTCCTTGCCGAGCTCGTTCGTGAAGTTGTCGTACTCGTCAATGATGACATAAAGCGGGGGAAAGCGGTTTGCGTGTATGACTTCGCGAATCTTGTCAATGCAATCGACCGGGCCGGTTGCGGCTCAAAACGCGCAGCATTTCTGCGCCATTGGACGCGAGGGCATCGAGGTCGGCTGCGACAGACGTCACGTCCCACTCGTCCTCGCGAACTTCGGCGGCAGACGCCACGAAAGGCCCTCGATGCGCGGCATGGGCGCTTCGGGCGCCTGGACGTCCTGCGGCTCCACGGCGGCGCTCGGCGCAAAAGCAAGGGCGGCTGCGCCAGCCAGAATCGCCGCCAGCAGACGCATTTTCACCTCTCCTACTTCATGATGATGACCGTTGCCGCCGGGGCGTTGGTGAGGACGGCCTCGGTCGATTCGGCATACCCGAACACGTCGAAGAAGGCGATGCACTTGTACTTGCGGACCAGGCGGGTGTCCTTCGTCCAATTAACGACAAGGGTGCTTTCCAATACGCCATCGACAACCGTGCTTGAATTTGCACCTTCGATTATTTCGCCGTTTAGGAACCACTGGTAGCCGATTGCGCCGGGGGCTTTGGCCGAAAGCGTGACACTCCCCTCCACGGGGATTTCGCCGCTCTGCGGGTTCACCGTAAAGGCGGGGACAAAATCGCTCTCGATTGGGCCACCATAGCGGACATTGCCTACGGAATCGCTTGTCTTGCCGTGGAACTC
The DNA here is from genome assembly GCA_017962605.1 of Kiritimatiellia bacterium. Classification (GTDB taxonomy): domain Bacteria; phylum Verrucomicrobiota; class Kiritimatiellia; order RFP12; family JAAYLN01; genus RGIG5952. Next base: position 25,336 of record JAGCUY010000189.1, read on the forward strand.
GGAATTCTCGCTGTCCCAGAGACCCGCCACGCCGTTTACGATTCGTGGCACAAAATCGCGCACGAGCGTCCCGTTGTCCCATATCTTCATGCCATAGACCTTCACGTCGCAAGGATAGGTTCCTTTCTTCTGGGCATTGACGGATGTTCCCAAAACGTAGAGATTGTTTCCGCCGGCTAGTGTCCGCGTCGCCACTTCTGACGTAATGCCGTTTGTGACGGATCCATCCGCCGATGTCATCAGCGCTTCGTTTGCATCAAGCGTAAACACATGACGATTGCCGTCATGTGCAAGTCCGTATCTGCCAGTGACGGAATTGGTAAGATGCATATTGCCCGTTCCGTCTCTCATGGAGTAGGCGATGTATTGCCCGGTGACTTGCAAAGACATGTTTAGGCCGCTTCCCGTGTAGGTTCCGAAAACGCGGCTGTTATTGTCTGCACTCATAAGGGCGAAGTCAATCTGCACCTTTGTCGTCGGCCGTGGTTCGAATCCCGTGTCGATGAAAACTTTGTTGACGCTGTCGCCGCGCACGTAGGCGTCGTCGTCGTAACGTGTGCCAATCACAAAAGGATTGCCGCCGGACATGACGTTTTCGTGGACTCGGCCGTTTACGCGGTCGTAGAGGCCTGTCGATGAATTGAAGCCGTAGGGTATGAAATCCCGGACAAGAGTCCCATCGTCGTAAATCTGCATCGAGTAGATCTTGCCCGTGAGCGGATAGGCGTAGGCGTTTCTTGAGGTGTGGAACGCGAAAACGGACATCGAGACCGTGTTTGTCTCCGGCTCGACGCCCATGATTTGCACCGTACTGAGAACCGTTCCGTCGGCATCGGCTACCGTCGCCGTGGTTTCGAGATAGTCAATGGTGACGATTTGGCGGGTGCCGTCCGTTGCGGCGACCCCGAGATTGACATGGGAGCCAGCCGGATTGCGGTACACTAGATTCGCGTTGGCCTTGCTCCACAAGGCCATCATTGGAGTCCCGTCGGCACCGAAGACGTAGGCGTTGGCATCAGACCATACGGCCTCGTAGTCAATGACGACCTTGGTCCGGTCGCTGGGGAACCAGCCGGTGTCGATGGCCTGGGTGCCGTCGGACTGGAGGTAGGTGTCGGCCATCGGCGCGACGATGTAGGTATCGGCGGAGGCTGTTTGCGCTTCGCCAAACAGGGCGAGGCTCATGACGCCGACGGCGCAGAGGCTGACTGCGTTGCGGATTTGTTTCGTGTAGTTGCACTTCATTTGCTTTACTCCTTAAGGTTAGGTTATTGGGAGACCTCCCTAAATTTGCCAACTATTCTAGCAAATGCCGCCGTAAAATCATATTGCAATTTTATCAGCGAAAAGTTATAATATCCAGTCATGGACAGGAAAGACGTTTTAATGCTGGCGGCACCGCCATTCCACGCACGCAACGAGGGCATCGGCCTCTTTGCGAAGGATGCCGGGTGGAACATCGTGCCGGGTGATCTGCTTTTCGACGGCCTGCGCGGCTGGCGAGGCGACGGCGCGCTTGTGACGATTCGCCAAGACCCGGCGATCATTTCCTTCGTGCGGCGACTGCGCCGGCGTGGAGTTCCGGTGGTGGACATGACCGCCGAGCATCCCGAAATGAAAATCCCGCGAGTATGCGTCGATAACCGCGCTATCGGGCGGCTCGCCGCAGAGCATTTCACAACGCGAGGCTACCGCCACACCGCGTGGTTCTCGACAAACTGGTCGCCGCTCCAGGCGGAACGCTACGCCGGTTTCGCCGAGGGGCTGGCGGACGCAGGTGTATTGGACGTTCCGGAAAAATGGGTTCTCGCCGAAGGGCCGGAGGCAAAGCTCAGAAACGACTCCGCCGCGGTGGCGCGCTGGTTCGCGGCGCTTCTCAGGGCCGCGCCGAAGCCGCTGGCCGTCCTTTGCAACGAAACCAAGGACGCGGCCCGCGTCCTCGTCGAATGCCGGTTCCTCGGCATCGCCGTCCCCGAGGAAATCGCCATTCTTGGCGTGGGCGACGATCAGATGCTTTGCGAAAACCAAAGCGTCCCGCTTTCAAGTATCGTGCAAAATGGCCAAAGGCTGGGCTGGGAATCCGCCGCGCTGCTCAAGCGGCTCATTGACGGCGAAGAGCCTCCGGAAAAGCCAATACTCATTCCGCCATCCAGAATCGAGGTGCGGGCCAGCACCGAATGCGAGGCGGCGAACGACCCGCTCGTGGCCAAGGCACTCGTAATCGTGGCGCGGAACCTTTCGCATCCCTGGGGCGTCGATCAGCTCTCCGCCGAACTCGGCGTGTCGCCCGCAAAGCTCAACCGCCATTTCAGGGCAGACCTCGGTCGCCCGCCAGGCGCGGAGATTGTCCGCCAGCGACTCGTCAGGGCAAAGGCGCTTTTGCGCGACACGGCTCTCCGCCTAGATGAAATCGCGGAGCAATGCGGCATCTGCAACGCCCCCTACCTCTCCAACCTCATCCGCCGGGAAACCGGACTCTCGCCACGCGAATACAGAACGCACTCGTCCTCCTCCACCATCTAGCAACTTTGGGATTGTGCTAGAATGGAAGTGAATTTTTAACCCCCTATGCAGATTATGGACATCACATCAGACATCAAATACATCGGCGTCAACGACCACGAGATCGACCTCTTCGAGGGACAGTATGAAGTTCCGAATGGAATGGCCTACAATTCCTACGCCATCATCGACGGCAAGACCGCCATCATGGATGGCGTGGACGCGCGCTTCCGCGACAAGTGGCTGGCAAACGTCCGCTCCGCCCTCGCCGGCCGCGCCCCCGACTACCTTATCGTCCAGCACATGGAGCCGGACCACTCCGCCTCCGTCGCCGCATTCATGGACGCCTTCCCCTCCGCGACAATCGTCTCCTCGGCCAAGGCATTCGCCATGATGAAGAACTTCTTCGGCACCGACTGGGAGTCTCGCCGCCTCGTCGTCAAAGAGGGCGACACCCTCTCACTCGGCCGCCACACCCTCTCCTTCGTCGCAGCGCCGATGGTCCACTGGCCTGAAGTCATCGTCACCTACGACGCCCAGGACAAGGTCCTTTTCTCGGCCGACGGCTTCGGCAAGTTCGGCGCCCTTGACGCCGACGAAGACTGGGCCTGCGAGGCCCGCCGCTACTACTTCGGCATCGTCGGCAAATACGGCGTCCAGGTCCAGGCCCTACTGAAGAAGGCAGCCAACCTCGACATCCAGAAAATCTGCCCGCTCCACGGCCCGATCCTCACCGAAAACCTCGGCTACTACCTCGGTCTCTACAACACCTGGAGCTCCTACAAGCCCGAGGGCGAGGGCGTCCTCGTCGCCTACACTTCGGTCTATGGCCATACCAAGGCCGCCGCACTGGAACTGGCCGAAATGCTCAAGGCGCGCGGCTGCCCCAAGGTTGCCGTAGCCGACCTCGCACGCGACGACATGGCCGAGGCCGTCGAAGACGCCTTCCGCTACGACCGTCTCGTCCTGGCCACCACGACCTACAACGCCGGCATCTTCCCCTTCATGCGCGACTTCGTGGAGCACCTTGTCGAGCACAACTACCAGAACCGCACCATCGGCCTCGTCGAGAACGGCTCATGGGCGCCAATGGCCGCCAAGTGCATCCGCGCGCTCTTCGAGAAGTCGAAGGACATCCGCTTCACCGAGACGACCGTCCACATAGCCTCGGCGCTGTCGGATGCCTCCAGGGCGGAACTCGCCGCTCTGGCGGATGAGCTTTGCGGCACTAGCCACTAGCCACTAACCAGTAGCCACTAGCCACTAACGACTAGCTACTAACCACTAACGACTAACCACTAACAATGCGTTCCCTCGCCCACGACCTGCTATCGCTCGGCGCAGTGTTTCTGCGGCCAGACGAACCATTCACCTGGGCCTCCGGCATCCGCAGCCCAATTTACTGCGACAACCGCCTGACGCTTACCGCGCCGGCGGTGCGCACCCGCGTGGAGGAGGGGCTTGTGGCAATCATCCGCGAGCACTACCCCGATGCCGAAGTCCTGATGGGCACATCGACCGCCGGAATAGCGCACGCGGCCATCTGCGGGCACATTATGGGCCTTCCCATGGGCTACGTGCGCGGCTCCGGCAAGGACCATGGCCGCCGCAACCGCATAGAAGGCCGACTTGAGCCGGGCCAGAAGGTCGTAGTCGTCGAGGACCTCATCTCCACCGGCGGCAGCGCCATCGAGGTAGTGGAGGCGCTGCGCGAGGCCGGCGCCAACGTCCTCGGCATCGCGTCGATCTTCACCTACAACCTCGCCGTCGGCCTGGAGCGCCTTGCCGCCGCCAAGGTGAAGAACGTCTCGCTCTGCGACTTCGAGGCAGTCTGCCAGGCAGCCGCCGAGACGGGCGCAATCCGTCCTGAGGACATCGAGCGCCTGCGCCACTTCCAAGCGACGCTTGAGTTCTGAGAGCCACAATAAAGGCGGAAAAAAAGCGCGGGCCGGGGCGACTGCCCCGGCCCGCTTGCTTGCGTTATGGATTTCCGGCAGGATTACATCATGCCGTCCATGCCGCCGGCTCCGGCGCCGCCGTGGCCGCCGCAACCGCATTCCTTCTTCTCGGGAATGTCCGTGACCATGCACTCGGTCGTGAGCAGCAGGCCAGCGATGGAGGCCGCGTTTTGGAGGGCGCCGCGGGTGACCTTGGCCGGGTCGAGCACGCCTTCCTTGACGAGATCGACGTATTCGCCGGTCGCGACGTTGTAGCCGAAGGAGCCCTTGCCGCCCTTGACCTTCTCGACCACGAGCGCGGCTTCATTGCCGGCGTTGAGGACGAGCTGGCGCAGCGGGGCCTCGAGGGCGCGGCGGATGATGTCCACGCCGATCGCCTCGTCGCCCTTGGCGTCAACGGCGTCGAGGGCCTTCTGGCAACGGAGGAGAGCGACGCCGCCGCCGGCGACGATGCCTTCCTCGACGGCCGCGCGGGTCGCGTGGAGGGCGTCATCGACGCGTGCCTTCTTCTCCTTCATCTCAGCCTCGGTAGCGGCGCCGACGTTGATCACGGCCACGCCGCCGGCGAGCTTCGCCAGGCGCTCCTGGAGCTTCTCGCGGTCGTAGTCGGACTTCGTCTCCTCGATCTGCTTGCGGATCTGGGCGACGCGACCCTGGATGTCGGCCGTCTTGCCGGCGCCTTCG
>JAGCUY010000190.1 GCA_017962605.1 Kiritimatiellia bacterium
CTCCGCGGCGGACGAGCCGCCGCCCCCCTCGCGCGGACTGCGGGAGATCCTGCGCCAGGCCTACGTCCGGCTCCTCGGGTCGGTCGCCAAGCCGCTCGCCGCCGGCCTCGCGGTCTCCGCGCTCGTGACCGTCCTCGTCCCGGACGGCTTCTTCGCCGAGGCGTTCGGCGGACGCGACTGGCTCGCGATGCCGGCGATGGCCCTCGTCGGCCTGCCGATGTACGTCTGCTCGACGGCTTCCATCCCCATCGCCGCGTCGCTGATGCTGAAGGGTGTCTCGCCGGGCGCGGCGTTCGTCTTCCTGATGGTCGGCCCCGCAATGAACGCGGTGTCCGTGACGACGGTCGCCGCGCTCATCGGGCGCAAGGCCACTACGGCCTACGTGGCGACGATCGTCGCGGGGGCGATTCTGTGCGGATGCGCCGTCAACGCCTTCGCGGACCCCGCCAGCGCGATGGAGGCCGCGCGCTGCGCCTCGCACGGACTCACGCCGTTGCACTGGGTCTGCGCCGCGTTCCTCGCCGTGATGACGGCCTACAACCTGGCCCGACCCGCCGCAATGACCTCCCACAACCGTTCCGACGAGTCTGGCGGCTGCTGCGACGGGAAGGACGACTGCTGCGGGGGCGCCGCCGCGCCGACGCGGGAGCCGACGCCCGAAAAGGGAATCGGCACCGTCGTCGCCACGTGCGAACTGGCGCTCGACGGCCTGCGCTGCATGAACTGCGTCGCCCACGCGAAGAAGGCGCTTGAGGCCATTCCCGGCGTCGCGGCGGACGTCACGCTCGACCCGCCCCGCGCGCTGGTACGGATGGACCGCGACGTCCCCGAGGCGGCGCTCCGCGCGGCCGTTGAGGGCGAGGGCTACCGCGTCGTCTCGGTCTCGCCCCGCATCAGCTCCTTGTAGCGGAAGCAGAAGCGGGCATGGTCGTTGACGAGGCCGACGGACTGCATGAAGGCGTAGATGGTGACGGTGCCAAGGAACTTGAAGCCACGCGCCTTGAGTTCGGCGGCGATGCGGTCCGAAAGCTCCGTCCGCGTCGGCGCGGTCCATACGTCGGACTTGGCGTTGTCGGGGTTGTGAAGCGTCTTGCCGTCCGTGAAGGCCCAGAGCCACTTGGAGAAGGTGCCGCATTCGCGACGCAGTTTGATGAAGCATTTGGCGTTATGGATGATGGCCTCGACCTTCCGGCGTGAGCGGATCATGCCCGGTACGGCGAGGACGCGCGCGATGTCGTCCTCTCCGTAGTGCGCGATTTTCTTGAAGTCGAAGCGCTCGAAGGCGACGCGAAAGGCGTCGCGCTTCAGCAGGACGGTATTCCAGCTCAAACCGCACTGTAGCACCTCGTACATCAGGTACTCGAAAAGCTTGCGGTCGTTCCGGCAGGGCGTCCCCCACTCCTTGTCGTGGTAGGCGCGCTCCTGGTCGTTCAGCTCGAAATAGGGACAACGGACTTTCTTCTTCATAGCGCCGGCCATTCCCAGCGTCAGCACACAAACTTTTCGACTTTCATCTCGCCGCACTCGCCGATGATGCCGACGTATTTCTTGAAGGCGTCTGTGGAGGAATGGTAGGCAAGGCTGGCCTCGTCCTTCCACGTTTCGCAGAACATGAAGATGCCGGGGCGCGTGGCGCTCTCGAAAACATCGTAGGCGACGCAGCCGGAATGGGTGAGCGATTCGCCGACGAGAGCCTTCGCGGCGGCAATCGCCTCGGCATAGCGGCCTTCCTTGGCCTGGAAGAAACAGTTGAGACGGATCATGTTGGTTTTCCTTTCGGTTGAGAATCACAACTAAACGGTGCAGATTTTTCACTTCCGGCTGTCCAGCGCGGCCTTGGCGAGGGTCGCGCCGGCAGTTTTATTGTACCACAACGCCGATGCCCTGGAGGATTCCGAGCATTCCGGTCGCGGCGATGTCGTCGATGATCTTGCCTTCGTCGTCGAAGACGTAGAAGTTCATGACGGACGTGGAGAACTTGCGGCCGTTGGGCTGGATGCCGGCGAAAGGCGCCTTTCCCGTGAAGGTGCCGGTGCAGGTCCACCGGACGGCGACGGTCTTCTCGTCCGCCACCATGTCCTCCAGTTTCCACTGAACGTCGGGGAAGCTCGCGCGCATGAGCGAGACGACGGAGAGATAGCCCTCCGCGCCGTGGAGCGGCTCGGGCGAGACGGGCGTCGCGAAGGCGGCCTTCTCGGAGATGAGCTCGCGCCCGAGTGCGAGGTCGTTCTCGTTGATGCACGTCTCGAAACGGCGTATCGCGGCCTTGTTGCGCTCGATTGGATCAATCTGGGCGGAGTCGTCGCGGCGGAACGCCCGGACAACGCGCCCGATGTACATCGAGTGGACGCCAGCCGGGAAGTCGTCGTAGAGCGCCTTCGGCACGTCGCGCATCCCTTTCGGCTCAAACGGCGCCGAATACATCAGCTCGCATTCGTAAACCGCCTTCGCCTCCTCGTAGTAGGGTGTCCCGTTCGCGGTGTAGGCCAGGTGCAGCCCCAGCGCAGCGGCCTTGTCGCCGTCGCGGCCGCTGTGGCGGCCCATGTAGGCGAGGATGTCCGCCTGCTTCTCCTTGTCGAAGGCCATCACCGTGAAGTGCGTGGCGCCGTCGAGGAACTTCTTCGTGTGGCGCGACTCCGCCACGTAAACCGTCACCGCGTCGTTGCGGCCCCAGAGCGTGCCGAGTCCGCCCCAGCCAATGGTCATCGCGTTGCTCTTCTCTCGGTCGCCGACGCACAGCAGCATCCCGCGGCCCGTGAAGATGGTGAACGGGTTGTCCGCGAACTCCTTCTTCACGTCGAAGTCGCGGAACGCGGACTCGGATTCGCCGGCGACCGCTGGAAGAGCCGCAGCGGCGGCTGCAGCGAGAGCGAGGATGAGGTTCTTCATCGCGAGGCTCCTACCACTTCACGGGCTCGTTCAGGATGGTGCCGTCGGACGGGTTGACGGCGCCGGGGGCGGCGGCGACATACTGGACGCAGAGCATCACGAGCGGCTTGTCGCCGGTGTTGCGGACGGCGCGCTTGCCAGCGGGGGCGACGCGGACGACGCTGCCTTCCTTCACCGGGATGTTCGTTCCATCAACCTGGTATTCGCCTTCGCCGGACAGGAAGAAGTAAAGCTCCTCGTGGTCCTTGTGGACATGGTAGAAACCGCCTTCGGTGCCGGGCGCGAAGACCTGGAACGAGAAGTCCGCGCCACCGGCCTTCACGGGCGCGCCGCCGAAGACCTTACCGGGAATCTTGACGCCGGGGCCGAGTTCGAGGACGTAGTCCTTCAGTTCGGACAGCGGCCCGAGATCAATGGCTGTCGCGTTGGGGATGTCGCAGGTGGTCTGGATCGTTTTCATGTTTTTGCTCCTTGGAGTTGTTGTTGGTGGATTGGCCGTCGAGAACCTTCCCGAGCAGCCGTTCGAGAGTGTCGGACTCCTCGCGGGAAAGCCCCGCGTAGAGGAAATGGACGAACCGCCGCGATATTTCGTCGAACGCGGGGCGCAGCGCCTCGCCCGTGGAGGTAAGGCGCACAATCTGGCAACGGGCGTCAGTTCCCGACGCCTCGCGTGTGACGTAGCCCAGCGCCTCCAGCTTGTCCACGAGGATTGTCGTCGTTGGCTTGGTGCGCCGGGCGAACGCGGCCAGTTCATGCATCGTCGCCTCGCCCTGTCGATAAAGGCAGGCCAGCACGTCGCCGTGGGAGGGCGCGAGGCCCTTCAGGCCCGCCGCCGCCAGTTCGGCGACGAGCCAGCGGTCCGCGCGCTCGTGCGCCAGCGAAAGAAGATGTGCGAGGTTCCGTCTCATTTTCAAACAAAACTATTATAGTTAGATGTCTAACTTTTGTCAAGCATATATTCTTGTATGCCGGATGCCATACGAGGTTATCGCGCTCTTTGTTTACGAAATCATCAGCACGGCGATGTGGTGTATTCCTGATTCCTAGGCGAAAAGATCGGCGGCCGTCACGCCGGGATGGTGGTATTGGAGTTCGGCCCGTTCCGGTGAAGTAGATGATAATGGTTCTGCTTCCTTCAAAGGCCTCCTTTTGCCAACGTCCAGACGATCGCGACGACGAGGGACGGAAGGAGGTTGGCGACGCGGATTTTCTTTTCGTTCCAGAGGATGTTCCATCCGACGCAGAAGATGAGTACACCGCCAACGAGGGAGATCGCATCAAGCACGTCCGAAGTCATGACTGGGCGAAGCAGACTGGATGCGAGGGTAATCGACCCTTCGAAGATAAGAATGGGGATGGCCGAGAAAAGGACGCCCTTGCCGAGCGATGCCGTGAGGGCGATGGTAAAAATGCCGTCCATAGTCGCTTTGAGGTAGAGAAGCGAGGGGTCGCCCCTGAGCCCATCCTCAAGCGCGCCCAGAATCGCCATGGCTCCAATGCAGAATGTGAGCGAGGCGGTGACGAAACCGTCAAGGAACGACTTGTCCTTCTCATTGCGCGACACCCGCTTCAGCCATTCGCCGAAGCGCTCGAACCTGCCATCGATGTCCACAAGCTCGCCCGCCACGGCTCCGGCGGCAAGAGACATGACAAGCATCAACGCCCCCCGCGTTTCAAATGAACCGCCGGAAGCGGAGATCAGCATTTTCGAAAAGGTCGCGCCCGCACCGATGAACATGGTGCCAACGGCCATTCCCGAGACGAGCGTCGCCTGGACGCGTCTGGAAATCAGGGAGCCGACTGTAAGTCCGAGCAAGCCGCCCGCGACTATGGCCCCCGCATTGACAATTGTACCGATTCCGATCATGAAATCATTCTAGCACAATCAGGCGTGCCAGGATGTCGATGATTGTGGTTCCGATTGGAAAGGAAGTGGTCGTGTTCGTGGGTGTGCGTGATCGTGTGGGAGTGGAGCATCCCGCCGTGGAAGTGCGTGAAGGTGTGCTGGTGCTGATGGGTGTGGTGACGCACGAGCGTATCGACGACGACGAGCGCCGCGCCGGCAAGCATCACGGCGAGTGCCAGGAGATATGTCCGGGAAAGGCCTCCCTTCAGAAAGACGAAGGACAGGAACGCCCCCACGAATGGCGCCACGGCGTAGTATGCGTCGACGAACAGGGCAAGGTCGATCCGGCCAGGCTCGACGCCATCGCCTTCGACCAGTTCCGCCACGGCTACTACGTCACCGGCGAAAAGGCCGGCCAGGCCTGGAACGCCGGCTCCGCCCTCGCAAAGGCCGCGCTCGGGCGCTAGGCCTCTGCGGCGGCGGCGCGGCGCATGCGGGCCTCGGTGACGAGTACCATTCCTACCCAGACTACGGTGATGAGCGCCGCCATGGCGACGCCGGAGGTCGCGATTTCGTGCAGCATTTCGGCTGTGTTCCCGTCGCGCACGGCCGTGAGGAACGGATAGCGCCAGGTGATTTCGCCGTGCCAGACATGTTCGATGGCGAGCAGGAAGCTGCCGCCGAAGAGCATCTTCTGAAGCCATCCGAGACGGCGGACGAGGGGGTTGCGGTGCGCATCCGAGGACTTGGCGGACTTGACTGCGGTCGCGACAATGGCTCCCGCAAGAGGTGCTGTGAAACAGGCCATGATGTTTTCCTTTCTAGTGGCTAGTGGTCAGTGGCTAGTGGTCAGTCCACACGCTTGGTGGATGGGGGCTCGTTGCCGTCAAGGGAGACAAGCTTGTAGGATTTGGTGCCGTAGCCGAGCTTCTCGGCGTGGTCGAGAATGTGCGGACCGAGCTGCTTCTCCATGCGGGCACGGAGGGAGGCGGAAGTTTTCGGGTCGGAGGCGTAGACGAGGTCAACGCAGGCCTTGTCGAGCGCGACGGGATCGAGCGAGGCGAGGATGCCGACGTCGGCCATCTCCGGCTTGGCGGGATGTCCGTCGCAGTCGCAGTCGATGGAGATGTTGTTCATCACGCTGATGTACACGGCGCGGTCGCCCATGTAGTTCACGACAGCCCCGGCAGCCTCGGCCATGGACTCGATGAAGTCCTTCTGCGGCGGCAGCATGCGCCAGCAGTCCGGGGTTTTGTCGGTCTTGCCGGCGGAATGGATGCGCGCCTTGCCGGCGGTGGAGGCGACACCAATCGAGAGGTTCTTCAGCGCGCCGCCGAAGCCGCCCATCTGGTGGCCCTTGAAGTGGTTGAGGATCACGAAGCCGTTGTAGTTCGTGAAGGCAGCGCCGACGAGGTCTTCCCGCATGTGCGCGGATCCGGCGGGGCACGGTATCTCCAGCTGGGCGAACTCGTCCATGATGACGACCTTCGCGATGGCGTTGAAGCCGTGCTCCTCGATGGTCTTCCGGTGCTTTGGCGTCTCCTGGCGCGAGCCGCCGTAAGCCGTGTTGCACTCGACGATGTCGCCCTTGAGCGACTGGACGAGCGGCCCGATGAGTTCGGGCTTGAGGTAGTGGTTGTTGCCGGCTTCGCCCGTCGAGATCTTCACGGCGACCTTCTTCCCTTCAAGCGGGCGGCCGAGGGCCTTGTAGGCCTTTGCCAGCCCCTCGGGCGAAATGTCGTGCGTGAAGAAGACGGTGGCGGGCGGGCGTATCGCGGCGGTGTAGGCGGCGTCATCCACGGGCTCGAGCCACTCGTTGCGGCCGCCGGTGCCGGGGACTTCGATTGCAATGTGCTGGAACCAGCTGTCGGGCGCGGCGCCGTGCCAGTGCTTGACGCCGGCGGGTATGTTGACGGTGACGCCGGGGGTCATTTCGACTGCGGGCTTGCCCCACTCCTGGTAGTAGCCGCGGCCCGCCGTGCAGATGAGTATCTGCCCGCCGCCGGTCTCGGCGTGGTGGACGTGCCAGTTGTTGCGGCAGCCGGGCTCGAACGTCACGCCGAAGGCCGGCACCTGCGACGTCGTGAGCGGGTGCAGGAAGCTGCGGCCCGTGAAGAACTTCGCGTAGGCGTCGTTCGGTTTGCCGACCGGAATCGGCGACCAGTCCGCCGGCAGCGACGCCGGATCGGCGGGGCGCTGAACGAGCGCGAGAATCGCGTCCGTCTGCTCCGGGGTGACGCCGTTGAGGTTCGCGATCTTCACGTGCGCGGCGCATTGCGGCGCGGTCTCGGGCCGAGCCGCGAGCGCGGCGACAGTGACGAGTTCGCGCGTCCGCCAGTCAAGGACGTCGCGGGCGAAAATGTCGCCGAAGAGGTGCGCCTTGAGATAGGCGTCGAGCTGCGGGTTGAAGTCGAAGAGCGGCCCCGAAACTGGTCCGCCACAGAGCTTCGTCTGGTTGGCGGTGCCGATTTCAAGGGCCTTCTCGCCGAGAAGGAACGGCGAATCAGTTAGCCGTGTAGAACGTGTAGAGCGTGTAGAATCGGAACTTTCAACTTTCAACTTTGAACTTTCAACTACGCGTTGCAGCGTCGCGGCGGCGTTGAGCGCGCGCGGGAAGCCGCAGTAGGCATAGAGCTGGCCGACGACTTCCTTGGCCTGGTCGAGCGTAAGCCCCGCGTCGAAGGCTTCCGTGAATGCGGCGGCGAGCTTGTCCTGCTCGCCCCGCGCGATGGCTGCGCCGATTTTGGCAAGGGCGGCGTCCTTCGGCGAAAGCTCCGCCGCTCCGGCGATAATGGCAGTGGTCATGA
>JAGCUY010000191.1 GCA_017962605.1 Kiritimatiellia bacterium
CCGGCGGCATCCGCGTGCTGAACTGGCCGCTCAGCCGCCGCCTCCTCAGCACCTTCGCCGGAGTGTATGTCCGCGCCATAACCGGCATGCCGGTCATGGATCCGACAGGCGGCTTCAAGTGCTTCCGCCGTGAGGTGCTGGAGGCCATCGACTTCTCGAAAATCACCTCCAATGGCTACTCCTTTCAAATCGAGATGACGCATAACGCCTGGATGAAGGGCTTCAAGATAGTCGAGATACCGATTACCTTCGCCGACCGCACCAGCGGCAAGTCGAAGATGAGCAAGAACATCGCCGTCGAGGCATTCTTCAAGGTTTGGAAACTTGCGGCCTCGCACTGGTTCCGCCGTTCCCCGGCCGTGAAGACAAGGCCCCATTAGCGATACATTCGTGTAGCATGGACGCACGCTTGGATGTGACGATGCTCATTACACTCTAGCGATGCGGTGGACATTGGAAATACTGGTTTTTCTCGTGTTCGCCGGAATGGCGCTCCCAGTCATCTGGCGAATGCGGGGGCTGTCCATATTGCGCTCCGCGCTTTCGCGTGAACCGCTATACATGCGTGTCGCAGCATTCGCCTTTTTCGCCGCGACCGTCATCTACGGCGGCGGGAAGGGCGACGGCGGCGGCGATGGCGGCGGCGATGTCGGCGATCAGGGCGGCGGAGACAGGGGCGGCGTGCCGCTTTCACGACCAGACACGACAAACGAAGCCGCCGCTGTCTCAAATCTCTGTTTCACATCCATCGGCATTGTTAGCAACGCGATTGTCATGCTGACAACCGCATGGCCGGATGGGGCGCTTGGCGATTCAGCCACGCTTGACTTCTTCGCCAAGACAAATCTTCTCGACACCGCCTGGCAATGGCTGGGCTTCGAGTCAGTCGGCGCAGAGGCAACGAACGCGACATTCTTAATCCCCCTTTCGGGCTTGTCGTCCTCCACCAACGCGCCCCCATCGGCATTCTTCACATTCCGGCATCGCGAGTCCGACTGCCAGACGATGGCCGATGCCGACGGCGACGGGATTCCCGACATATATGAACTGAACAATGGCACAAACCCGTATGTCGCCGACTCCGCGCTCGTGCCACGCCTGACTGTCGGCTCTTCCGGCACATTCACAAACATCCAAGAGGCACTGAACGCGAGTACCAACTACTCAATTCTCTCGCTGTCCCCGGAGACTTTCAAGACGCATTCCTCAATAGAGCTGCCCGCGCATCCCGTGATGATTGTCGGAGAAGGCCGCACCACCACTGTCGAGAGCGATGCCGGGGTAGGCACATTCATTATCGACAAGGGTAATGACACCCAGACCCTGATGCGCGGGTTCAATGTTGTCCTTGGCGCCCGATCTGGCTTCCAGGCGGCGTTCTGGTGCGGCGGCGGGACGCCGTGGAGCGGGGTCGCCGCCAACCCGGCATTCGAGGACATCCGCATCCGCGCTCCATACCCTGAAACACTCTATTACGGATGGCATTTCTACCGTCAGTCGGCAGAGTCGGCCGCAATCCGCAACTGCGCGGTAAACGCCGCCGGTGCCACCGCGATTCACGGAATCTACTCGTATGACGGGCCACGACTCACCGTGGAGAACTGCACTTTCGCCAACTTCCCGGCAGACCATGCCGGACTATTCCTCCAAACAACGCAAAACTACAGCAGCGGGGCGTCAAACGGCCCTGTCGCCACGATATCTGGCTGCGTTTTTGACGAGTCCTTCACGAACGCCGTGCCCATTGCTCGGTTGGCGTTCGCCACCAATGCGGCGACCTGCTTCGTCTCCATGCGCGACTGCATCGTTCCGGCGGCGATGGAGCCCCCGCACGTCCCCGACCTTGCGGAAGACATCTGCGTTACGAACGCCGGCGTCGGCTGGCATGGAATCGCCCTGCCGGGTTCCGCAGCCGCAACGCTGGGTATCGGGCACCTCGTGCCGAATTCCTTTGAAACAACCTCTGACGCCGACGGCGACAGCCTATCCGATTATGACGAAGCCTACATCCCTGAAACCGACCCCTGGCTTGCCGACTCGGACGGGGACGGTATTCAGGACGGCATGGAACTTGACCACGGGACTGACCCGAAGGACTTCTTTTCGCGCTTCCGGCAAATCACGGCCATTTCGCGGAAGCCGGCCTTTGCCGCAGCCTTCACGAACTACCTTGGCTGGAGCGTGACAACGAACGCCTGGCAGACGAACGCCTGGGTGGCAATTATGGATTCGGTTTCGACGAATGTATTCGACTTCACGGAAACGGGTGAGACACTTCACTTCGCGGAGTTCTGCGACATTGACCGCGACGGGCAGTATTCGCAGGATAACGACTTGGCCATCGTGCGGACGGTCGCCCCTGGCGAGACGGCCAAAACGCTGACATTTGATTTCACCTCCAGTCTCGACACCGACGCAGACGGCATGTCGGACCTCTGGGAGCGCATCCATGCGGGGGCGGGGCTCTCGCCGACCAACGCCGCCGACGCCACCCTCGACCCGGACGGGGACGGACTTCTCAACCTGCACGAATACTGGGCCGATTGCAATCCTCTGGCATATGATGGAACAAATACGGCGCTCTATGCAGCAGTCCATTCCCTCGGCGACAGGATCACAACAACCAACAGCGCAGGGCGCATGCGCTACTACTCTTCAGCAAGTCCCGCTGCTATCATCGCCAATACCAACTGCTGGGCAACGGACATCCCGCTTGGCTCCCAAAGCCCCTACAATTCCAGCGGTGGCCTGAACAAATCGGGAACCCTTGTTTCTGACAGGCACATCGTCTTTGCCAAGCATTATCAGATTCCCCCTGGATGCGATGTTTACTTCCATGCCTCCGATGGGACTGTGCTGACAAACAAACTCGTGGCATCGACGACGGCACATGATGACATTCAGATTGGAATACTGCAATTTCCAGTTAACACCAATCTCGTGCCTATGGCCAAATTGTTGCCAACGGATTATGGCCACTATCTTTGCAACGCGAAAGGAATTCCTGCTATTCTGCTTACACAGAATGACGACTGTCTCGTAATGCACATAAATGGCATTGGCGATAGTGGGTCAATAACAGTACAGAGATATGAATCAGGGCACATGGTGCCATATTCTGCGAACATAGCGACAGGTATTTCAGGCAATCCATGCTTCCTTCTCTTGCAAGATGAACCCGTTCTTCTCAACATAGCGTCCAGCGGTTACATTTATGTCTCTGGTTCGGGGAGTTCCATTATTTACAAAGGCATTGGAGGGCAATCGCTAGTTCACTTCATGGCGGAGATTCAAGAGGCCATGGACTCTTTGAGCAATGCACATGGTTGCCCTGAAAGGCAACTCCAGTCTTACGACTTTACCCAATTCGACACATTGACAAACATCATGGAGACCAAGTGAATGACAATAAAACGCAGATTTATGCTTACATTTAGCGCATTGTTCGCCACGAATGCGTTCGCTTCCGCAGTTGCTTGGGATGTCGTGAGTGTGCAATGGGTCAATCCTTACGAAAAACAAGGCGTATATGGCGTCTACGTTAGGGTTCCAAATTCTCTCTACAATTCCGGGATTCCGGATAATTGGAATTATCCAGTCCACGAAGGCAATATTTTTCTTGGAACGAGTGTGTCTGGCGGCGTTGCGACGCTTGTCGCAGCCCCCGACGACTTAGATTATTTGACAAGCGATCCCATGGCATGGCTGCCGGCGAATCCTGGCGACGAAGCTAGTGCCGAAACCACGCTTGGGCGCCCCAATGGCGAGTATGTCATCAACGAATTGATTGGCTACAGCGATGATAAATCCTACACTGAACGCGGGTCATCCTCGTCCGCTATCGGTGAAGTCGCATATCTCATTCTTGCAATACAGGACGGTGCACAATCATGGGAATGGATAGACCTTTATAGGTCGGGAGTCCAGCCCGACTTTACGCCAACGGTTTATTATGGTTGGGCATCATACACGATAGATTCCCAAGGCAACCTGATATTCATTAATTCCGCCATTGGTCTTAACGGCCAGAGCATGACCGTCGGCCTAATCCCAGAGCCGTCCGCAATGGCTCTCCTGCTCTTTGGCCTTCTGCCTCTGGCGCTGCGGCGGCCCCGAACGTGAATCGCCAATAGTTGAGGGGGCGATGCCATAATTATGGTAGAATAATTATCCTTTCTCTCATGGATGCTTTTCAAAAGAAGTTGCCGATCCTTCGGGCGATGAGACCCGCGCAGTGGGTGAAGAACACCCTCGTCGCGGCGCCGCTCTTCTTCGCAACTCTGTCTTACGGTTATGATTTCTCGCCAAACGATAGATTAGCACTTGAAACTCCATTCAGGGACATTGAACAGGTCTTTTCCGAATGTAAAGAGGCTTATGTGATTACAAATGAGTTAGGGGATGTGGCAGACGGCATGGCTTTGATTTCGCTTAACCAGAAAGATTTCTGGGATTCTGCCATGGTGGATATTCAAAACGCCAAAGTCGCTGCG
Organism: Kiritimatiellia bacterium; assembly: GCA_017962605.1. GTDB lineage: Bacteria > Verrucomicrobiota > Kiritimatiellia > RFP12 > JAAYLN01 > RGIG5952. The sequence continues at coordinate 4,494 of JAGCUY010000191.1, forward strand.
GTATCTTATGTTAATGCCATTCACCCCTTTTTCTCATCGAACCAAGTGCAGAATGTTCTGGATTCCCTGATACGCAAATACGGAACACCTGTTGACAAATTTTACCTATACACCTTTGGCAACCAAGGGCCTTTGTTCTCCCCTGCTTACGGCTGGGATTCCGAAAATGGCTACATTGTTTTCGCCCACAGCCTTTTTTGCGAGACACCGCACGGAACTCCCTTCACGTGCCAAATGACCGTGATGAGGAGTAGGCGAGACATATCGAAATATTATGATTTTAGTGATAACATCTTACTTGAAGGTGAAAGAGCGGCTAAAATTGCTTCTTCTGGTAAAGACTCCATGACCTTGCCTGATACCAACGAGCGGCTTGGAAGAACACCTTTGATGGTGGCAGCCATGCATGGCGACCTTGATAAGGTCAAGTCTCTTTTGCAGAAGGGGGCGGATGTTGTAGAAACGGACAAGACTGGCTTTACGTTGATTGATATCCTCAGAGAATATTTGCGTCGCATAGAAGCAATCCAACCCGAGGCTAAGGCAGACTACGCTGACAAACTAGAACAAAGCGGCTTTCTGGAAAAGGATGTGCGGCGACTTTTGAGGATAGCGGACGAAGCTACCCGCGATTTGCCAAAGGAAAAATCGCAAATAGAAGCATTGAAGCAAATTCTCACCTTTATTGAAACCAGCATTTCTCATAAATTTGAAGTGCAATATTGCGCCTGGAAAAAATGGGTGGCGAATCATCCTTTAGCCTCAACTTATACTACCAATGAACCATTCTTTGCTATTGTCAATCTCGGTGTGTCTGCAATTCCACTGATTGTGGAAAAAATCGAAACGAACAAGGATGACTTTCACCTTGGGAGCGCAATAGGACTGATTGCCAAGCGAAAATTCGGCCGGGATGAATGGCCTGAAGGCAAATTGGGGGATTCAATAGCGGCTTCAGAAATGTATGTGAAATGGTGGAAATACGGAAGGCATAAAACGGAAATGCGCTTCGAGGAACTCCTCAGCGAATGGCACCATTCCGTCACGAAGGGCAACGCACATAAGACGCAAGAAATCTTGCGCGAGATTTCTGATTTAGGAATTCCTGTTCTCCCGTATCTAGTTGTCCAACTCAACGAGAATCCTGAACTGATACCAGTGTTCCTTTATTTGAGCGAAGCCCCATTGGAATTGCCCGCGTCTGCAAAGGACTGTGTGCAATGGTGGAATGAAAACAAGGCCAATTTTGAAGTGCTGTGGCGAGTTTACAGACAGCAAAATTGAATATTCAAAATAAGCACTTAGGAGCTGCTACATGGAATTCCGCAAATGCATGTCTGCAAAGATCGTTGGCGCTGCGTCCAATGTGGCCTTTTGTGCGGCGATTTTTTCTTTTGTACTTGAAAAAATCAGCGCTGCCCCACAAGAGATGACGAGTTTTCCGCTTATCGGGACTTCCCCTTCCTTTGACGAGGGACGGGACAAGTTTGGCTGGACACCGCTTATGTTTGCTGCAAAAAATGGCGACATTGAAGCGGTCAAGGCGCTAGTAGAATCAGGTGCGGACATCCTCGCCAGAGACAATTCAGGATTTTCGACTATCGACATTCTAAAGAGTATGCTTCGGCGAATCGACGCCAACAATCCTGAAAATCTGGAGCGCCATGCCGAATCTCTACGCCGAAGTGGACTTTCGGAGGAAAAAATACGGCGACGTCTCAAATTAACAACTGATTCCGCCTACGGATTGCCAACGGACGAGAAGGACATACAGCGTCTCAAAGACATCCTGGCGTTTCTTGAAGAACGCGCCGCCATAACGCCGGAGGTGCCATCCTCGGTTACAGAGCAGCCAGTGGACTTCCTCCCAGACCTAAGGCTAAGGCCCGGCGTGTCGATAAATGAAGTCTTGTCCCTCTGTCCTGACTTAAATCCGATATATACGCATGAGAAAGGTAACGCGCAAAAGACGAATGAGTTTGCTATGGTGAAATTCAACCGCAAGGGATATTGGGATTCCGCTTTGCTCCATATCAAAGACTCGAGAATACAAGCGGCCTCATATGTTTTCGAGCGAAACCCGATTTGTTCAAGCAATGAACTGCATAATATTCTTGCATATTTGAGGGGAACATGCGGCGCGCCCAAGGACAGATTCATCGTTTACAATATCAACAAGCAAGAACGAATCCGCTCTCCGGCGTTTGCCTGGGAAACGGGGTTGGGGTATCTTGTGTTTTCGCATCTTCCGACACGCAGCATTGCAGTCGGCGAGCCATTCCGTTGTCGGCTTACCATTCTTGCAGACAAGCACTTAGTCCCTGTTTTTTTCGATGTGGCGATGGACTCCGAATCTGGAGATTCAGCGCTTTTCGAGATGACAGAGGAAGCCCTTGCGGTAAACATCAAGAGGCAAGGCAGGTGTTGCGAAATGACTATGCTTGATGGGGAACCATGAAAGCAAATTCAATACTTTTAATCCAAGTAGTAGTGTGTTGCATCTTTGCCATTCCGTGCGTCTTATCCGCATCTGAATGCGAAGTAAAGTTGTGCGCTGACAGAACCCATATTCTTCCATTTGAGCCAGTAGGGCTGGTGCTGGAAATCGAGAACACATCGCCTGGGGAAGTCAGAAAACTCGGTTCCAGGTGGAGTTTGTTCCGCATAGCAAAGGACGAGCCTGGGATGCCGATTCAATGGAATACTTATCAGCCTTGCGGCATTCATGCGACTCTTCCACCACCCTCATGGCTCAAGCTGCCCCCTGGTCAGGTCTTTACGGATTTCCTCCTGTTGCACATCGGGCTTGACAACGAACCCGTATTCAACGAACCTGGTCATTATTTCATCCAGTCGGGAACCCTATTTGGTGAATCAAACATTGTCACAATTGAAGTTGAGGGGGATGAAACGGTAGCGGCTGCAGTCCGCTTTCTTCGGGATAGTGGACTATATGTTCTGTTCAGCGACTACTCTGCAAAAAGCATGGTGACGTTAAGGGAACGTGCCGAGGCTCTCTCGGTCGCACTGGATGGTTTTCGGGAAATGTCGAAAGGGACGCCATACAAGACCTGGCTTCCCGTCTGCGAGTTTATTTTGGAGGAAATATGCTCTGGCATCGATTCAGACCATCATCCGCTGGATGGGGAAGATTCTGCCCGCTATTTGAGAATCGCGGAAGGATTGCCCTCGCCTCAAAGGGGACATCTGATTTCGTCAATTGCGATGGCCCAGATGGAGCAAGGAAATGTAAAAGATGCCCAAGCGGCTTATTCCCTGCTGGCCGCAAGTACGGACAACGGTTATTTCCGGCAATTGGCGCTGTATCAGCTGGCCTCAATTCGTAACATGACCAAACCAAAATAAGAGGAGTCGTTTATGAACAGGACATTTTGCACGATACTTTTCCGCACTCTTGTTGCCACATATTTAAGCGGGACTCTCGCCTATGCCAAGGACGAGATAAAAGTCGCGCTGTCCATCCCCGACCGAATCCAACTCGGCGAACCGCTGCCCGTGTCTGTGCGGATACAGAACAAATCCGACAAAGGCATAACTATAATGGAGCCAATCATTCGCCGTTTTGGGCGAGATACCATAATTTTTGAATTGCAACGGCCATGTGCCAATTCTTTCATGAAGATAGAGCATCCTGATGTGTATATAGGCGGTATGAAAATTATAGCACCTATGCCATACCCGATTAGACGATTGGCACCGAACGAATCGGTTGAATTCGCATTCTCTCTTGCGTATGATTTCCCATTTTTCGAGGAACAAAGACAGCGGCTTTTTGACACTCCGGGCAAATATTTGCTTCAAATATCGATATATGAACCATTACATGTCAAGGATGGCGAGACATCAGTTCCGTATGATTCAGAGTGCCGGACAATTCAATCGGAGATTTCCTCCGTCGTTGTTGTCGCCCCCGCAGACATTCGCGAACAGCAAGCATTAAATGCCCTTGCGAATCTTCCATGCGAATATTTGCTGTATGCCCCATTTGAATTCCGGGCCGAATGCCATGCTGGCGCCATCAGGGATTTCTGGCAATTCTTGAATGAGTATTCAGACACACGCCTTGGCCGTCGCGCGGCCCTGTCGCTGGGCATCGCCCTTTCGCAAGGACTGATTCTGGACGACTCCCATGCAATCATTGAAACGTTGGAAAAACTGGCGCACGACAACGATTTTGAATTGCGCCAGTCGGCATTGAGAATTTTGTCTCAGTTAAAGCAATGAACCGACAGTTTCCCAAACTTCCATTGCGACCGCTGGAGGAGGCTCAAGGCGGAATAGGGGATTTCTGCTTCGTGAAAAAAATGTCTTCAGAGTCAGCGAGGCGAGTCGGTGAGACATTGTATTTCGCGCGGGGCAATGTTGGTTTCAAAATATGGAGTTCCGATGGTGAAATTGACATTGAATGCGTTGCCCGGCAGGTGGACTCCATGCTTACATCTACCCCAACAACATATTGTTCTGACGCAAATTGGCCAATATGGGTATATTTCCATTCGCATGAACCCTAGACTACTAAACCATGAATAACAGTAATAAATCGAGTATGGTTTCTTTAGGCATTATAATGCTGTTCGCTACCGCCTTCAATGCTCTTGGTGAAACAATTATTGCAAAAGACATGCCTGGCGGACGGTCGATTGAGGTCGTCCAAAAAACTTACAAAAAACACATTGTTCCTACCGCCGAATACCAACAAAGCCTTACTTCTGGCTTGGTTGCAGTCGAAAGTGATGTTCGGCTCACTGATTGTCTTATTTTTTTCAAGAACACCGACGGTACCGAGACGGTTGCATGGCAACGAACTTTTGCTCAGCCATTAATACCTTGCGCCCCTCAACTATTATCACCGTTCCGGGTTTTAGATGTTGCAGAAAAGAATGGTTTTCTGGCCATACTTTATTCTGCGGAAAAAATAGAAATAGACGTGATTGACTTGAATGCCGAAGAAGGACACAACATCCTTGCGCACGAAAGCCTGTTTAGAAATTCCTGTCTCGCAATTTTGAAACAAGGCAAACTCGTGTGGCTGGACAAGTTGTATGTCATCCTCGAACTTAACACGGAAGCCACAGAGGTGTTTTGCATCGACAAAGGCGAATGCAAAAAACTCTTCACCGACAGCAAAATCGAATATTCAAAATAAGCACTTAGGAGCTGCTACATGGAATTTCGCAAATGCATGTCTGCATATTCACGCCAGCGGTGTCAGGCGGGGCGGTAGTGCCCTGGGCGACAAGACAAGATATTGCCGCATCCGGTCGCACTGATTGCCGACATCATAATTATGGTAGAATAATTATCCTTTCTCTCATGGATGCTTTTCAAAAAAAGTTGCCGATCCTTCGGGCGATGAGGCCCGCGCAGTGGGTGAAGAACGCCCTCGTCGCGGCGCCGCTCTTCTTCGCATACGGCGATCAGTTCCAGGGGCTGTCCGCAGCCAAGGCCCTCGCACCCGCAGCGGCCACCTCATTCCTCGCCGTGGTTTCCTTCTGCCTCGTCTCAAGCGGCATCTACCTCTTCAACGACATCCTAGACCGCGCCGAAGACGCGCTCCACCCGGTTAAGCGCTTCCGCCCGATAGCCTCCGGCGAACTCTCAGTCGCAGCCGCGCGCGCCGCATCGGCCATCCTTCTGCTCGTGGGCCTCGGCCTGGCCTTCGCCCTCGGCGGCAAATTCTGCGCCATCGCCGGCATATACGTCGCGATGCAGTTCGCATACACGCTTCTCCTCAAGCGCGTCGACCTGCTCGACGTCGTGGTGATAGCCATCGGCTTCGTCATGCGCGCCATCGCGGGCGCCGTCGCCATCAAGGTGGACATCTCGCCATGGCTCGTCCTCTGCACTTTCTTCATCTCCCTCTTCCTCGCCCTCTGCAAGCGGCGGCAGGAAAAGGTCATCCACGCCGAGAGCGAGCAGCGCCGCTCCGTCAAAGGCTACGGCGTCACGCTGCTCAACCTGCTTATATCCATCGCGGCCACTTCCACCATCATCGCCTACTCGCTCTACACCGTTTCGGCGGAGACAGTGGCCAAGTTCGGCACGCGGCGCCTCGGCGCTACAATCCCATTCGTCGTCTTCGGCGTCTTCCGCTACCTGTATCTCGTATTCACGGAAAAGCAGGGCGAGCGCCCCGAGCAGACGCTCCTCTCCGACGCCGCCATCCTCGTCACCGTCGCCCTCTACCTCACAGCATTCGCAACAGTCCTCGCCCTGCGGTGAGGACGCACGGCCCAAAAACTTTTCGCAGCGTCGCTGCATAACCGAAAGGAACAACACATAATGAAAAAGCAAATCATCGCGGCCCAGCTCTACTCCGTCCGCGACTTCACCAAGGAGGTCAAGCAGATCCCCTCCACGATGGCCAAGATCAAGAAGGCCGGCTATGACTACGCCCAGGTCTCCGGAGTCACCGCCCCCATCTCCGCGGCAGACCTGCGCAAGGCCATGCTCGACCAGGGCGTGACGCCAATCGGCCTCCACAGCGCCCTCGACAACTGGCGCGGCGACAAGTTCAAGGAAACGATCGCCTACTGCCACGACCTCGGCATCGAATACGCCGCAATCCCGTGGATGAACTTCAACGACCACAAGGACTGGTCCATCGCCGATTGGAAGAAGCTCTTCCGCGAGTTCGACGCCATGGCGAAGAAGGCGCTCAAGGAGGGCGTCCACCTCCAGTACCACAACCACGACTTCGAGTTCAACCAGGTCGGCATCAAGGGCGGCAAGGGCGGCAAGGCCCTCCTCGAGCTTCTCTTCGAAACGACGACCGTCCTCCAGGGCGAACCCGACTTCGGCTGGGTGATGCGCGGCGGCATGGATCCCGCCCTCTGGGCCCAGAAGATGAAGGGCCGCATCGACCAGGTCCACCTCAAGGACTGGAGCCTCATCAACGGCGAGTTCTGCCTCCGCGCCCTCGGCGAAGGCCGCATCGACTGGCCGCGCGTCGTCAAGGAATGCAAGAAGAGCGGAACCCATACCTTCATCGTCGAGCAGGACAGCTGCCCCGCGACCAAGAATCCGTTCAAGAGCCTGACGATTAGCCGCGACTACCTCCGCGGGTTCCTCGGCTAGGAAGCTCCCGCCGCCATGCCGGCACAGCCGACATCAAACGCCGGCGCCGCCCCTGCGGCGGCGCCGGCCGGTGGCGTTCCCTCCCACGGACTCTCCCCTGCCCTCTCCGACGCCATCCGGGTTATGCGACTCCCCCTGCTCCTGGGGCCGTTGCTCGTCCACGCATGCCTTGCGCCGCAGAGGTCGCTTCTCCAATACGTCCTGGCGCGCATCATCGGCGACGTATCCGTCCCCGCCTTCTTCTTCGTGTCGGGGCTGCTCTACTTCTCGACCTTCGACGGCACGCTGCGCTGCTATCTCCGCAAGCTCCAGAGCCGCCTGCGCTCGCTCGCCATCCCCTATCTCCTCTGGAACCTGATCGGCTACTTCCTCCTTGCATACGCAGTCCACATGGTTGCCAAGGGCGACTTCCTCAAGTCTTTCTGGGGGGTGCGGGTCGCCTACCGTTCGGTGGCCACCGCCCCGGTCGATGGCCCGCTCTACTTCATCAAGGGGCTGTTCTTCCTCGCCATCGCCGCGCCCGCCGCATACTGGGCGCTGCGCCGCCGCATGCTGGCATGGTTCGCGCCAGCCGCCGTCATCTTCTGGATCGCCTCGCCAATCAGCGCCCTTGCCGACAGGATGGCGGTCGTCGCCGTCGCCATGTTCTCCCTCGGCGGCTTCTTCGCCCTGCGCCTCCCCAATTACCTCGCGCAGCTGACGACTTCCCCCCGTGCAGCCACCGCCGCCATAGTCGCCTTCCTTGCGTCGGCGGCGGTAAACATCGCGCTCCACGCTTCCGGCATCGACTTTGCGCCCGCGCTGCGCCTGAACATCCTCCTTGGCATTCCCGCATGGTTCGCCGTAGCGGGGATGCTTTCGCGCGGCGGCGCCGCGCCCCTGCTGCGCAGGGCGCAGGGCTTCGCGATGTTCCTCTTCTGCTCCTTCGACCTGATTATCGCCTTCTCGCGAAAACTCTGGCACCCGCTTCGCGCTCAGACAGACGCGATGTGCCTCAAGGTGGCACTGATGACATTTGCCGTCTCGCTGGCGCTATATCTGCTACTCTCGCTCGTCGCGCGCCCACTGCTGCGGCTCCTTGTCGGCGACAGGCGCTAGTGTGCCACGTGGGACGCCAGCGCCGCCGCCAGGGCGGCTGCGTTGTAGAGCGCGTGCGCCACAATTGGCGCGGCAAGCCCGCCGCCCTTTATCCGCGCCATCGAGAAGCACACGGAAACCGCGACAAGCGGCGCAAAGGAATAGACGCTGCCGTGCGCGGCGGCAAAAAGAAGCGCCGTCAGCGCGACTGCCCAGGCAATACGCATCCGCCGCATCAGCCATCCCTGGAGCAGCCCCCGGAACAGAGCCTCCTCGGCCAGCGGCGCCAGCAGCAGTGCCCCGCCGGCGACGGACGCGATTATCCGCGCCCTCTCGCCCGGCGAGTTCCCCGCGGCGTTCAGCCGCTCCAGCCAGCTTGGCACAGGCTCGGCCAGCCCCATCGCCGCGTAAACGGCGCTTACGGCCATGCCGACGGCAAGCGACGCCGCTCCTGCGGCCAGCGCGAAGGCTGCGCCGACGGCCAATGTCCTGGCGACCCGCTTCACCTACTTCCTGACGAAGTGCAGCACCGGCGGATCGTTGAAGATGAGCTTGGTGTAGGCCTCTTCGCTCTGCATGGCGGGCTTGCCATCTGAGGCCGGCCACACGACCATCGTTTTGATGGCGTTGTATGGCACCTTGAAGATGACCGGGTCGCCGTCCTTGGTTGAGCCGCGGTATTGCCAGCGGTATGCGGAACGGCCGGCGCCGCGCGAATAGACGGTGGCGCCGGGCGGATCGGTTGTGACAGTTACAGGCGTCATGCAGCCGGAAAGCGCGATTATGGCGGCGGCAGCCGCCGCGAGGAATGGGATGTTCTTTTTCATGGATGGTCTCCTCAATTGCGAGTGAATATGGTATCAAATTTTGGCGAAAGGCGTCGCCTCGCGTCATCCGCCGAAGTCGCGGAGATGCCCGAGGAGCGACATTGCGCCGCGCAAATAGAAGCGGGCGTCCTCAATTGGGTGGCGGGTGTGCAGGAGGCGGTTCCACAGCGCCTGCGGGTGCAGGAAGCCACGGTAGATGCTGCGGATGGCGCACTTGATCTCGTCCTCGGAGACCGGCGTGCGCATGATCTGCGTCCGCATGTCGAAGTCCTCCCAGCGCTCCGTGAGCAGCAGTCCCTTCTCCTTGCACTCGCGGAAGAGTGGCGTGCCCGGATAGGGGATCACCATAGTAGCCTGGAGGGTGTAGGCCCAGCCGCGCCGCAGCAGCTCGCGCGCCAGCTCCACCGTGCGCTCGATCTCCACGGAGTTCTCCCACGGGTAGCCGAGCATCACCGTGACGTGCACGTCCAGCCCCGCCTCGCTAGCCACCTTCGCGCCTTCGCGGATGTCCTCGACCTTGAGATTCTTGTTGATGAGGTCCAGGGTCGCCTGGTTGGCCGACTCGAAGCCGAAGAGCACGAACCTGAATCCGGCCTTCTTCATCAGGCGGCAGTCCTCGGCGCTGAGCGCTCCGAAGCGCATGTTGCAGTCGAAGTAGATTTTCTTGTTGTAGCCGCGCTCGATCATCAGGTTGCAGAAGCGGCGGAGCCAGTCGCCCACGGGGAAGCAGCCGGTGTCGTCCATGATCTCACGGACGCCGTAGCGCTCGATCAGCATCCCCACCTCGTCGGCGACAGACTCCGGCGAACGGGTGCGGTAGCTCGGATAGAGGGTCGTCCAGGAGCAGAAGGTGCAGCGGCCATGCCAGCAGTCGCGACCGGCCATGATGTATGCGCCGGGGGTGCGGCGGTAGTTGCCGTTGCGGACGCTGTAGCGGCGCCAGTCCGTAAGTTCGCGGTCGATGGTCGGGAGCGCGTTGAGGTCGTGGTCGAGCCGGAACGGGCCGGTGCTGGTGGGGGCGCCGTCCTCGCCACGCATCCAGATTCCCGGTTCGAGCGGCACGGACTGGTTCTCGATGTGCGCGGCGAGGTTCACGAGGAGGAAGTCGTAGTCGCCGCCGGTGAGGATGTAGTCCACCTGGGAGTTCTCCATCGTCTCCTCGGGCAGCGCGGTCACGTGGTCGCCGCAGATGGCGACCTGCGCGCCCGGGATGTGGCGCTTGATGGTCGCCACCCAGTCCCACGTGGCGCGGACGACAGGGGTCTTCGTTTCAAGCAGGACGAGATCCGGCGCGGCATCGGCGAGCGCGGCGAGGAACTCGCCGCCGTTCATGCCGGCCGAGATGCCGTCGAGCCAGGTGACCGCGTGTCCGGCGTCGCGCGCCATCGTGGCGGCGTAGGCCGGCACGACCGGGTAGATATAGGTCGGCTGGTGGAACCACTGGAACTGCCGGTTCTGGGAAAGCAGCGGAACGCCCTTTTCAGACGGCAGCGGCGGATATGCAATCGCGATTTTCATTGTAGAAGAATATAGCATATTTTTTGACTTTGCTCTTGGCAAATGCTAGAATCATAGGAACCTTTTTTTTCACCAACCAATCCAAAAAGGAGATAACTGAAAATGGAAATCGCAATTGTTGAAGTCAAGGCCCGTGAAATCATCGATTCGCGCGGCAACCCCACCGTCGAAGTGGACGTCATCCTCGAAGATGGCTCCCTCGGCCGCGCCGCAGTTCCGTCGGGCGCATCCACGGGCGTGAACGAAGCCCTCGAGCTCCGCGACGGCGACCCCAAGCGCTATCTCGGCAAGGGCGTCACCAAGGCCGTGAACAACGTCAACAAGGTCATCGC
>JAGCUY010000023.1 GCA_017962605.1 Kiritimatiellia bacterium
GCACCGCCATCGCCAGCACGATGGGGAGAAGCCCCGACATCCCCGCGCCGAAGAAGGCGATGACGTTCGCCATCCGCCCCTCGTGCGCCGACTTCGCGACGGTGTGGTAGCCGTTGCCGATCCAGGCGCCGCCGAGGAGCTTGTGCATCAGCGCCACGACAAGGCCGAAGAAGTTGAAGTCGCGCAGGTTCTGGATGTCGTAGGGGTTGATGAAGCTCTCGCCGGGTGCGCGGTCTGCGAGGACGGGCGCGATCTCGTCCCAGAAGGAGAACCGCGAGATGACGAAGACCACCAGTACGAAGAAGACCGGGTAGGAGACGAGGCCCTGGATCGAGTCGGTGACGAGGAGCGAGACGCGGCCCCCGGCGAGGATCATCAGGAGCGCCAGCGCGAGGCATCCAGCGAGCAGGGCGGGGAATGTGCGGAAGGTGTGGCCGAGGACGGTGAAGCGGAAGGGCAGCCCCAGCAGGTAGATCAGAAAGCGCACGGCGACGGCCGGGCCGATGCAGTTGGCGAGCAGGTCGGCGCTGCCGCGCATCGCGGCGGCGAGGCGCCGGAAGCCCCTGCTGTAGCGCATCTCGAAGAACTGCCCGGCGCTCATGGCCTTCGTCTCGCGGAAGCGGTAGCTGATCCAGCCGTAGAAGGTCATCATGATGCTGATCGGCAGGAGGACGCTGTTCCAGAAGGCATACATCCAGCCGTTGGCGCAGTGGATCTCCGAGTAGGAGATGAGCGTGACGGCGGAGGTGTTGGCCATCATGCCGCCGGAGCGCAGCAGATAGCGGCCGGCGCAGCGGCCGGCCGCCAGGAAGTCCGCCACGCCCCGCACGTATTTGCGGCTGTGCACCGCGAACGAGCAGACCGCGACCAGCGGGACGAGGACGATCAGCCAGTGATACCAGGAGAACATCAGGCGGCGCTACCGCACCGAGAGGACGAACGGGCTTGGCACCGAGAGGCGGAGGTTGTCGATGAGGATGTGGGCCGGATCGACGCCCAGAGAGCCGTAGGCGCCGGCTAGGCCGTCGCCCGCGATGTGGATCGTCGAGACGCCCTCGCCAGCCGCGAGCGAGTTCGCGAACGCGACGTTCGACACCGTGCCGACGACGGTGCCGCCCTTGGTCTCGGCCGTCGGGTGGGCAGTGCCCATGTCGATGACCTTCGCGTCGTATGTCCCCGCTTCAGGGTTCACCTCGAGGCGGAAGCGATACCAGTGCGTGGTGTCGATTTCGGCGTCGAGTTCCGTGTTGCCGACCTTCGCCTTGCAGCCCGCGAAATAGTAGGGGCAAACTGTAGTGCTAGCCGTGTTGGTTCCGCTGAAGCCAAACGTGACGAGCCTGTGCGCGCCGTAAACGCTTTCCGGCGCCTCGGTCTGGAGCATCTGCGAGTCGCCGAGGGAGATTGTGGCGGAGCCACTCGCGGCAGACCACTGCGACGGCGGACGGATGTCGGCCTCGAAGCGGAAGGGCTTCGTCTGCGAGAGACCGAGGCCGTTCACGAGCGTGATTGTGCGTCCAGATTCGGCGGAGCGGCCGAGAGCGAGGAACTTGTTGCCGTTGTTGTCGCGCACCCAGGCCCGGGCATCGAAGCCTGAAGGGCCGATGTAGTCGCGGCGCACCCAGTGGTCCTGTCCGCCGTCGAGGTTGTACTGGAGGGCGGCGGGGTAGCCCGTCTCGCGTGTTGCACTGATCAAGGTGCGGGTGCGTGTGGTGAAGTCGTTCTCGTAAACGAGGTCGGAATTGTGATAGACTCGGATGTTGTCGAAGCAAACGCGGCTCTTAATGTAATGGGCATTAGCCTCAGAAACTGATGCACCATATCCGTAGCCGTAGAGGTAGAAGGATCCGATGTTCGCGACGTTGGCTGCGAAGGGAAGGTCTGTGGCGGTGAAAATCGGCGATTCGACAGGGACGAAGTCTGGCAGGACGCTCGCCGTACCGAGCGGTGTCATGGAAACGTCGTACGTCTTGGCGTCGAGGTCGGCCTCGACGACCATGCGATACCATGCGTTCGTCTCTGGTGCCGTGTAGGAAGCCGGATAGTTGCGGGTTGGCTCGTCGCCGGATGTGTAGGCCGAGAGCGTGTAGGGCTTGCTGGAGCAAATGCCGGTGTTTTCGAGTCGGTGGTAGCCGAAGCCTGCTGCAATCTGCGCGCATGCGTCGGCACTTGTCGCTGCTGTGTCGTAGAGAGCCAGCGAACCGAGACCAATGGCCATGCGGCGGCGAGTGATCGAAGTGGTTAGATTGTCACCCTCCGGCAGACGGGCATCAACGGAAATCTTCACCTTGCCGGTCGTGAATACCTTGCCAAGGGTCTGCCCCATGATCGAGAAGTTTCCCTGGTTGCCGTAGGTCAGCATGTTCGTGCCGACGCCGTCTGCATCGTAAGTGGTGCCGCCATAAGCAAGGATCGCTGCGTTGCCGGCACTGCCAGAATGGTTGCGATAAGGCAACTTCTTCCAGCCATCAAGTCCGGCCGGCTGTGATGCGGATGTCCCGTTGACAGTCTCGGGAAAAAGTTGCCGTCTGTCAAGGTTGCCGCTGAAAGATGGATAGGTGTAGGTGTCGGTCTCGTTGGCGGCCGCAGTAGATTGCGAATAGGCGCCAGAGGTCGAGGACGGAGCGCAGAGCGTTCTGTAGCGGCGCGTCGAGAAGTCGTTCTCGTAGAATATTTCGAAGTTAGATGCCCCCGGTGCCTTCCATGAGATGCGGATGTTGTCAACGAAACCTTTGTTTTCTGCCCTTGAGGCGTCACTTCCCCGAAAGCGTCCACGCCCCGAAATTGCAAGACCGGCGATGCCACCCGTTTCGGCCGTTAGCGGAGCCATGACCGTCTTGTTGGAAAACGAGTTGCGCGGATTCGAGTCTGACGGGACGGTGTCGAAGGAGGGATGCCCCTTGTCCTGCATGAAGCGGTACGTCTCTCCTGAGAATGTATTGTTGTCAAGATCATAGGTAACGATAAAGCGATACCAATAATTGGTCGGGCCATTCTTGTTGTTGTCGTTGTTACCTAATTGCGTGGTGCCATTGTCAAGGTTTTGTGTATCCCAATATTGCGGGAAAGAACGCAGGCTATTCGCATCATCGTAGTTGCCGGAACTCCGAAATCCGAACTTGCCAGGCGATGCAGTGGTGTCGCAAAGATCGCCATTCCAGGCGAGGATGTCCATGTACTTGCGATATACCGGGAATATCTTTATCGTAGAGACAATATTCAGGTCTGCGCTCTTCCTGAACCATTTGACAGGGGCCTTCATGTCAACCTGAATGCGAATTTGGCCATTGGTGAACTCGTTATTCAAAGTGTGAACGGCAACACCATCCATTCGATCGTCAGATGTTGAGCCATATGCCCACGTGAAAACAGGGTTCTCGGAAAGGCTACCTGAAAACGGAGGATAGTAACGAGGCTGAAGTTTGTAGCTGGCGTTGTAGTATGGCATAAACCAACCGTCAACGCACGGTCGCCCCGAAGGGACGACATACTGGTCGGAGGAAAAGTAGGTTGAGAGCTTTTCCGCACCCCAAGAAGCCTTATCGGATCCAACAGGCCTATAACAGAGGAACCCACTTGAAGCCGGATACGGCGTGGCCGTCTGCCAGACCCCGATGGCGGGGATTGGTTCCTTTGACGTTCGCGTGGCGAAGTCGTTGAGGTAGAGGTCGTCGGCGATCGCGGCGACCGAGAGCGCCGCGGTGGCGGCGGCTAGGATTGTGCTGTTTTTCATGGTTTGGGTTCCTTAGTTGGGATTAGGATTTAAGAGGAAGAGGACGGGAGGGACGGGAAAGACTAGAGGGACGTGAGGTTGGGGCGCTCCACGAGTTCATGCGCGTGGATGCGGCACTGCGGCTCCGGGGGCAGGTCGCCGGCTAGGCGGGCGGCAAGGAGCGAGGCCAGGGCAGCAGCCTTTGTCTCGTTGTGCTTGTCGATTGTGGCGTCGGGGCCATCGGCCTCGAATTCGCCGAACTCCGCGCCGGGGTCTATGTTGTCGTGGCCCGTCGTGAGGATTTCGCCGTGTGTGGGGATGCCGAGGTCGCGCATGGCCGCGTTCGCGACGCGCGCCCAGTTGTCGGAGAGGCAGAATAGCGCGTCCACGCCGCTGGCGTGGGAGTTGAAAGGTTGAGAAGTTGAAAGGTTGAAAAGTTGTTTGGGGTTGCCGCGGCAAAGTTCCAGCAGTTTCGCGATGGCGAGGGCCTTGCGGACGCGGAAGCGCTCCTCGCCTGGGGTTTCGTCGGGCAACTCAGTGCCGAAGATGGCGCACTCATGCGGCTTCAGCCCGGCCTCCCGCATGGCGTCGGCGTAGCCAGCAAGGCGCTCGGACGCCCAATATGGCTCCGGCATGTAAGGGAAGAAAGGAACAATGCGCCTGCGCCCGTGCGCGATAAGCCAGCGCGTGAGGTCGCGCCCGGTGGCGCGGTGGTCGGTGTAGATGCGGTCGAAATCGCGCAGCGCGGGGGCGTTGCCATGGACGACCACCGGCACGCCCGCCTTGCGGCAGCGCTCCAGCGCCCACATGGCATGTTCGTTCCCGGCCACGGTGCTGAGAATCAGCATGGCCGCCGGCGGCGCGCGGAAAAGGTCATCGACCGCAGCGGCGGTGAGCACATTGGAGTTGAGGACCATGACGTGGCGGCCAGTCGCCGAAAGACGCGAAAAGGCCTCCACCGAGAGGTAGCGATCGGTCCAGCGCGGTGCCGGTTCGCCGTCGGGGGCGAGTTCCCCCATGACGTAAATCGTCGAGCAGGCCACGGAGGCGGTCGCGGCGGCGGTAGGGACGAAGCGCTTGCGCGCCATGGGGTCGCGGCGCACGAGGATGCCGCGCGTCTCAGCCTCCTCAAGCGCGGCCGCCGCTGTATTGCGCGCCACGCCCAGGTCTCGCGCAAGGTCGCGCGATGACGGCACGGCCTCGCCCCGCCGGATTTCGCCGGACTTGATAGCGTCCTCGATCCAGCGCAGCACACGCTCCCGCGGCGAGCAGCAGCATTGCGGCCCGTCCGGTGTTGGGTGTCCTGTTTTTCTTGCGCTAGGCATGGTTTCTGGAACAACGATTCAAAAATTCAGAATCATTATGCCAGAAACCAACGGCCATGTCAAGGACAAAATGCCAGTTGCGCCAAAAGCCGTTTTTGGCGCAACTATGCTTCCCAATCGAACTGCACGTTCGGGAATGGGCCGCCGGCGGCAAGGCGCTTGTAAACCTCCGGTCCCTCGGCCACTGCATGGACTTCCTCGGTGAAGCCCGCCAGCGACAGCCTCCCCAGCGAGAGCATGCGCAGGAAGGCCAGGGCGTCGTCGCGCTCGGTCCACCAACCCGCGAAGGAGTCGCTCCTCGGCCGCGCCATCGTATGCGCTCCAACGAGCGTCACGCCGCGACCGTGGACCTTGCGGTAGTAGTCGATTGCAAAGGTCGAGTGGCGCGTGCAGCCCAGGAGGGCGACGCGCCCGAAGCGCGCAGTCGCGTCCAGCGCCGTGTCCAGCGCCTTGTCAACGCCCGTGACCTCGACGACCACGCGCGCGCCGCCGTCGGTGGCCGCCTTCACCTTGTCGGCGAAGTCCGGAGTCGATGGGTCGAAGGCAAGGTCCGCGCCAAGAGCCAGCGCGCGTTCGCGCTTCGCGGCCACGGGATCGGCCACAATCACCGGGGCCGCGCCGGCCGCCCGCGCCAGAAGCAGCGCGAACTGGCCAAGGACGCCAAAGCCCATCACCAGGACGCTTTCGCCAAACTCGAAACGGCACTTGCGCAGGGCCGCCATCGGGAAGGTCGAGATGTGCGTCCAGGCGCCTTCCTCGAAGGACACGCCATCAGGCAGCAGATAGACGCCGCACTCGGGCATGAGGTTGAACGTCGAATGTTTCGTCCAGCTGGCTGCGACGCGGTCGCCGGGCTTCACCGACTTGACGCCATCGCCCACGGCCTCGACGACGCCGGAGAGGCTGTAGCCGAGATGGCGCGGGAATACGGCCTCCGCGCCGTCCTTCACGTTGGTGCCGATCATCGGGTCGCCGATGAGGTTGGCGCGCTCTGTGCCGCTGGAGATGCAGGAGCGCCGCGTCCGTATGAGGACCTTGCCAGGCTCGATGGCCGGGACTGGCTTTTCAATCACTTCCGCCACATTGGGCGACGTAAAGACGATATTAAGGTTTTTCATTGCAATACCATTCTACCACTCCCGCCCTTCAAAGGGAAGGGGGTGCGTTGAACCGTTGAGGCGCTGACGCGCCAAAAGCCGCCGAGGGAGGACAAGCGACACGCGACACGCGACACGCGGGAAGACAGCCGACATTCGACTTTCGACCTCCTGGATTCGGGCTTGGCCATTGGCAACATTGGCATTGGCTCCCCGTTCCCTGTTCCCCGTTCCCTCCATTTCCACATTGGTATTGGCTGTTTTCACATTTCCACATTCTTCCTGTTCTCTTAACGCAACCGGCCTATGGCCGGACGCAAAAGCCGCGTCAAAACCGATGTGGCTACGACGCCGCCCGTGGCGGCTACGCCACAATCGCTTTTGCCGCAAGTCCATTCGCCCCACGCGAGGATCGATTGTGGCGTCGGGCATGGCCCGTCGTAGCCACATTGATGCGAGCGTAACCCTTGCGTGTCGCGAAGCGACTTGCGTTAAGCGCTGCGGCCGGGAGCCGGGAA
>JAGCUY010000192.1 GCA_017962605.1 Kiritimatiellia bacterium
AGCGGGATGTCGGGCGCCACGATTGTGGCGCGGCTGGCCGCGTCAACTTTCTCCCAGAAAGTGCGCCGGAGTATCTCGACGGTGCCACTTGCGCCAGACGAGGCGAATCCGTGCAAATATAGGATTTTTTTCATGGTAGGGGTTAGGGGCTAGGGACTAGGGGTTAGGGCGTAGGGGTTGTAGGTGTAGGGGGTAGGTGTAGGGGGTAGGGGCTAGTGGCTAGGGGCTAGGGACTAGGGGCTAGGGGGTAGGGGGTAGTCGTTAGTGGTTAGTCATTAGTGTTTAGTCGGGGATGGGGTTTCGCACCGCTGGCCGTAGTTGGCCGCCCATGGATTCAGCTCCTTTTATTTGTGAAAAAACTAATTAAGTACTCCATTCCCATTCTACAAAACTCAAAAACTCCCAGATGCCTCCGCAGGCGCGACGCCAGAGCTTCGCAACTTGGCGCGCAGTGCGTCGAATGTCATCTCGTCGTTCCAGTAGGCGAGGAGGGGATCGAGATTGCGGACGATGAAATCACGGATGGTCTGGACGTCCTCCGGCGCGAGGTCGCCCGTACCGCCGAGGAACCTCGGCTCGGCCTCGAGCGTGACTTCCACGGTGTCCCAGTAGTGCGGCTCCGCCGCCCCGTCCCGCTGGACGCGGAAGTAAGTTTGAACGCCAAAGTACTTGCGCGTGTAGAGCCAGACATTTGCGGGCAGACCCGGCGAATCGAACCGGAGAATGGGTATCGGGCAAGACGACATCTGAAAGGGCTTATCGCTTTCATTTCCCTTCACCGCGTCCCTCTCCAGCGTCTCCCGGTCGCCGCAGGTAAAGCATTGCAGAAATTCGACGAGTGCGTGCCCGTCGCGCATGACTTCCGAGACAGCGGCAAGCATCCGCTCCCCTTCCGGGAGGTCTGCGGGGGCGACGAGTTCCGTCCCGCCATGCGTGTAGAAGATGTGTTCGTGGGCGAAAGTGCCGGAGGACCTGTCCCACGACATCCCGTATAGCACCATGTCGCTGTCATCCGTCCCCCACGAGAACCTGCCGTCATTCTCCTCCACGCTTTCGTCGAGCACGTAGTACGAATCGCCCTGCCGGATGATGTCGCCGCGCCTGAAGGGATGCGGGACATAGGCGTAGCCGCTTGGCAGGTCGCCACCCCAGATGCGCATCGAACCGGCATTTGGTCCACCTTCGACATCGATTTCAACGAGTTCCCGCTCGCGGGATAGTTCCGCGACTAGAGACTCGTCATTCTCGTCGTCGATTCGGCGGCGGCGAATCGATGGAGGGCTTTCGTCGTCATACAGCGGTTTGATCGAGGCAAGCGCCAAATCAAAAGTTGAGTACAGTCCGCGATATCCGTTTCCGCAATAACTCGACTCGACGACATAAACGACGCCCGGTCCTGCCTTTTCAAGCAAGGCGAGCCGTTCCTCCCGTACACGGATGTAACGGTCGAGGATGATGGGGAAGGAGTCGTTGCACTGGTACTTCCAGCAGCCGCGCGAGAATTCCTCCGGCGGTGTGGACGCGCGGATCTCGCGCAGCGCGGCGAGCTTGTCCTTGAGCGAACGGCACTCGCTCTGCGCGATGAGGATGCACTGCTGCGCAGGCGGCAGGGGCGGCAGCGTCTGCAGATGGTCACGGATGGACGGCGAGTCGATGAAGTCGATGCAGGAGGTCATGAGAGTAGTTAGTCGTTAGTAGTTAGTCGTTAGTCGTTAGTAGTTAGTGGTTAGTCGGGGATGGGGTTTTGCGCCGCCGACGGTCTGGTCCGTAGTTGGCCACCCATGTGAGGAAGGACTCCCTCTGGGCGGGGTTGGCATCCATGAAGAGTTGGTATAGATTTCGATACTGCGGGGATGGGAGGCCGTCGAGTATCGGAATCCCTTCGCAGACCCACGGGATCGTTTCGCCAACGCAGTCCTCAATGGGGAACAACGTCAATGCGACAACGCTTTTTGGGTGATACGCAAGCTCCAGTTTCTCACAGGCATCCTTGATTGACTGCCCCTGGGTACATCGGTGGTCAATCAAAAGGATGTTGCGGTCCATGACATCCGCGAACTCCGTTTGGCCCTTTATCGTTCTGAGGACATGCATCCTCGTGTCGGGGTCAGGCACATACCGCAGGGAAAAGATCCGGCTGTGTTCGCTGTCCATCTTCGCCAGATAGCCCTCCAGCACTTTGACTTTTTCATCTTGCCTTCGACTGCCCATCCAGGCGAGCCAATCATAAAAATCCGATGCAGGGTCCTCGAAATCCATTTCCCTGAACTCATCGGTGGATATCTTTCTCAACGAAAACCTGTATGGGGTGACAGTCTTTCCCAGCCCTTCGGCCACATTCTTGAACATCATCGCCAACTGGTTGTTTCGCGCATCCCCCGCCGGCAGGGCGATTGTCGTCTGGGAATCGTGCAGCTCTGAAAAATACCGCACCGCGAACTTCTTTAGCGCTTCCCTGATTGCGCCCAGAACACGGGATCTGCCACTCGTTGTAAATTCATAGTGGCGGCCCTTCCCAGGTGCGGAAACCAGATTCCCGCCCAGAGACAAGGCGTCATCCCGCCGGAGAAGGGAGTAGATGGCGGTTCCCGGCCAGCCAATGGTCGCCACGTCAAATGGCGATTCGTAGGAGGATCCAGATTCGTAATTGTCCATCTCTGTCTTTTCCATCTCTCTGCCGATCCGTTTTCCTTTTTGCCGTATAGAACGTGTAGATCGTGTAGAGTTTTCTCCACGTTCTTCACGTTCTACACGGCTAATCTCCGTGTCTCCTCATCTCCGTTTTCTCCGTGTTAGGCGCCGCAGGCTTGAACGCAGCGAACTGGGGCTGCGCGAGCAGCAGGTAGGACCAGTCGTGTCCGTCGAGCTTCCTCCAGTCGCACTTGTCGGCCAGCGCCGGGTCCTTCATCATCCGCCGGGTCCATTGGGGCCCCGTCATGTTCTCAAGTTCTTCTTCGTTGTTGTCCATTGTCATTCGTCGTCTTTGTGCCTGATATGGAAAATGCCGTCCGCGCCAAATTCAAAACGGACATGCGCTGTGTGTCGCCATCCCAACGCCAGATCCAGGCCGAATCCGGGGACCGGTCGCGACCAAGTTTTCCATCTGATCAAGACCAAGCCGCGACGCTTGTCCGCGCACTTCCACTCGAACGTCCGGCCTGTTCCCGCCATGACGACCCGCACGGTTTCGACGCGCTCCGCCTGTTGGTAGGCGGCGTCGTCCAGGTCCGCATACCGCGACAGCACGGCGGACGGGTCCTTCCCGTTCACGGTGATTTCCAGGCCGGCCGGCGGATCGGCCGAGGCATCCCGCAGGTCGCGCCAGGAGAGGCCCCAGACGGTTTCCGCGTCCGGGTCGCAGCCGTGCGCGAGGAGCGCTTTCGCGACATCCGAACGCTTCGCCCCGTTATACCACAGCAGGTTGCGGCCAAGGGGGTCCGCGCACGACTTCAGGATTCCGGGCTGGGCCGCCTCCGCCTTTTCCAACCACGCGACGGCGTCCTCTTCGGGCCAGTTCGCGCAAACGTAGAAGAGCATGCGTTTCGCATCGAGAAATTCCCTCGTCTTGTCGTCGTTCTCCAGCAGCCATTCCAGTATCTTCGTCTTTTGCAGCGAAAGGACGAAGAACAGCGTCCGCACATCCATTCCCTTGCCAAGGACGCCCAGCCGCATCATCAGTTGTGACGGGGAATCGGCGTCGATCGCCTTCCTAACGTCCCGGTCCACCTTGATCTTGCCCCGCTCCCAGTCCCAGGCGTTGAAGCATGCTCCCTTCTTGAAGAACGCCCTGTCCGAACAGCGGACGATTTCGCAGCCGGGGCGGCCGTTTTCGCACGTCCACCGGCGGCCGGCGACGCTGTCGAGGAATCCGGGCGGCACGTCGCCCTCCGCCTCCGGAGGCGGGAGATCGGCGAAAGCCGGGTCGTTGCACAGACGGAGGAGCCGCATGCGCGTCGGCTTCGGGATGCTCCGGTCGCAGATGGCGTCGGAGAGGATCCGTTCGCGCGGGCCGAAGGGGTTCTCGAGCGAGGCGGGCGCGTAGTCCATCGCGAGAAGGGCGGCGATGCCGCGGTCGGGGTCGTCGAGCAGCAGCCGGCGAAGCCCGGGCGCGGAGGACGGGACCGGAAGGGGCTCCGGGACGACGGTCGGCTC
>JAGCUY010000193.1 GCA_017962605.1 Kiritimatiellia bacterium
GGACACCTCCCTCCGCCTTGGCACGTGGACCAGCAGGTGGAAGTGGTTGTCCATGACGCAGTAGTTCACGACCTTCACCCCGGAGAACGCCTCCGCCCTCCGGAGCATCTTCATGAACATCTCCTTCACCTCCCCCCCGTCTCCCTTCAGCAGATGCGCCTGCAGCGCGCACCTGCTCATCACGTGGTAGTATGCCCCCTCGACCTTGACGCGTCTTCTCCTCATGGCTTTCCTTTCAGATTAAAGGGTGTCTCCCTTCAAATTGTCAATTATTATAGCATAAATGGGGGAGAAATCGACTAGAGTCATTGGGGGATGTCGACGATTGCGCCGCGTGAGCGCAGAAGGGAACGGAGGGCGGCGGTGTCAACGTCGGCGAAGGAGCCGGAGGGCGCGAGCGATGCGGCGGCGCCGGCCGCCTCCCCCATGGCCATGCAGGGCGCCATCACGCGAAGCGGACCAAGGACATCGCGCTCCACACTGATGGCGCGGCCCGGGCAAATCAGGTTTTCGACGGGATCCGGCAGCATGACAAAGTAGGGAATCGGAACCCACTTTGGAATCGCGACGCGGCGCTCCGCCATGGGCTGCGCACTGGGGCGCTTCGGATCCGGCAGATCCCAGCCGTATGCGCTGAAGCCAATGACATCCGGGAACTGTCGCCCGCTCACAAGATCCTCAACGCCGAGCACTTTGCGGCCGACGATGCGGCGCGTCTCGCGCACGCCGAGCATGGGCGCGACGGCCTTGACCCGCGCCTTGGAAAATCCAGGGAAGCGCCCGCAGAGGATTTTGGCGAGTTCCATGACTTCGCGGCGTCCACGGCGCAACCCATCGCTTACCGAGGCCGCGCTCGTCCCGTCAACATCGCAGAGGCGCGTCGTGTTGATCATCATCGTTCCGGGACGGTCGGTTTCGACGGCAATCATGATGTCGTAGGGGAAGTTCCAGACGCCCTCTTCGCGGAGCTGCGCGATTTCTCTGCGGAATCTCGGCGTGTCGTGTTCGTGGATGTAGGCGCCGAGCGCTTCTTCGTCGATGCCGTCCATGAGGAACTCAAGCGAGGCCGCCGCCATCAGGCCGTCGCCGTCGCGCCCGACGGCGACGCGGCACCCGGCGCGCGCGGCGATGTCGGCGTCTCCTGTCGCATCAATCACGACGTCTGGGGCGACGGCGGTAAGGCCGTCCTTGTTGGCGAGGATGACATGGGTAATCCGCCCGTCGCGGACAACTGTCTGCACAGCCTGGGTGTCCAGCAGCACCCGCACGCCGGCCTCTTCCATCTTGCGGTCGAGGAATGCGGCCATTCCGGCGGGCTCGAAGGGAACGCCTTCGAGGAGTCCCCTGAACCATCCGTGGGGCTGGTATTTCGTAGGGTAGTCGGAATCGACTGGCAGCCGCGCAATGCCCAGCGCCGCAGCTTCTTCGGAAAGGGAGCGGAATATTCCGCCGACGGCCCATTCCCGACCACCGCCTGAGCGGCCGCCAAGCCAGTGCGTGACAAGACCGGACGTGCCCGTTCCGCCAAGTTGGCCGCGCGACTCCACCAGCAGCACGTCCAACCCCTCGCGCCGCGCGGCGAGCGCGGCGGCGCATCCGGCTGGCCCGCCGCCGCAGACGAGCGCGTCGCACCGATGACGCACGGGGATGGGTGCAGTTTCAACCGTTTCGTTCATGGCTTCACAACGCCTCGCTGGTTCAAGATTTGCTATTCGAGCATGATGGAGCGGAACTTCTCGATGTCGGCCTCCGTGAAGCCGAGCGAAAGGACGTATTTCTCGACGCGCTCTCGCACGGTGTCCGCTGGGAAATTTACCTTGAAGCCCTCCACGAGCTTGTCGTAGCGTTCCGCATGGGCGAACTTCACGTTGCGGTTCCAGAAGGCGGTTGCCTCCCAGTCGCGCATGAGGTGGTCTTCGTCGGCGCCGAGAAGGGCTTCGAGAACGTAGGCGACGGAGCCGGTGCGGTCCTGTCCGGCGATGCAGTGGAAGTCGATAGGGTAGTTCTTTTCGTCAAGGAAGACCTTGAACACCTCCGTGAACGCCGCCCTGCCGCGGTCGCCGTGTTTTTTGCTTGCATGCAGTCCAGCGTATGAGGAAGACGGATAGTGGAACCAAGCAACTGACGGTCCTAGCGGCGACCCCTCCATGCCGAAGCATTCCTTGGAGGAACGCAAATCAATCTCGCTCCTGATGCCGAAGCGCTTGAGGATATACGCGCCGTTCTCGCCCTCAACGCGGCTCTTCCCCGTTATCAGCTTCGGCTCGCCCTCGGACGTTTCCTTCGCGTCCGGAGCGACCTTTTCGCGATGGGCGTTTTCGTTGAGTCCAGCCGAGCGGATGATCATCCCCTGCCGGACGCGTCGCCCGCCAAGCCCAATCCATCCGCCAAGGTCGCGCACATTCGGGACTCCCGGATAGCGGATAAGCCGTGGCGTCCTGTCCTCGGTCTTGAATGTGCCGCCGCTGGAATCCCCGCCGCCGGTCACAGTCCAGACATACTCGGCTGCGACTTCGAGATTGTCGATTTCGAGAGACGTTCCCGTGACTGTTTCGTTCACGACCGTTTCGCCCTTCTTCGCGTCCTTGACCGTAACCGTGTAGGCTTCGGCACCCTTGACTGGCGTCCACGCGAGGCGGACGGTCTTGGGCCAATATGCCTGCCGGACGACCTTCCCGTCCGGCGCATGCTCGCCAGAGCGGGAGAGCTCCTTGCGGAAGCGGACATCCCTGAACTTGATCCGGCGTTCGGCCGTCGGAATGTCGAAATAGGCTTTCTGGGCGTCTGTGAGAAGCGGCACCACCGCCCCCTGCGCGGGTTCCAGAATCTGGATTTCCGTTGAAACGACGGCAGGCGCCCTGTCGGCAGGTTGGGCGAAGAACGCCCTGATTCGGGCCTCTATTTCGGGGATGAGGCGATGCGGATCGGAATCCGGAATCCAGATGCAATGGCCTGTCAGCCCTTCGCGAATGAAATTGGGATATTCGAAGAATTCGCACGCGTTTCCAGCGGCGCAGTAGGCGTCCGCGAATGCGCGGTGGGAGGCGATGGGCACGACCCTGTCATTCGTGACATGCGTGCAGAGGAGGGGTGGCATGCCGGACTTGATTTTCGGAATCGGATTCATCGCCAGAAAGTCTTTCTCGCCGGCCTCCTTGCCGAAGAGCGGGACATAGCGCCGTGAACGATGCGCGCTATCTGCGGCGGGGTCGCCGATCGCCGAGATCGAGATGCAGCCGGCGACCTTGTCCGTCGGCATGTGGACAAGCGTCCAGAGCGAGAGATGGCCGCCTGCCGACACTCCGCAGATGTAGATTTTCTTCGGCGAAAAGCCGGCATGCTGTCGAAAGTCGGCTGAGAAGAGCCAGTTCGCGGCCTTCACGCAATCGTCGCCACAGGCGGGCCAATGGTTTTCACGGCCCGCAAGACGGTACTCGATGTTGAAGACCGCGCATCCGAGGTCGCGGTAAAGGAATTCCGCCACGCCTGCCATCGACTTGCGGTCGCCGCGCGCCCAGCCCCCGCCGTGAATGGCGAGCACGACCGGCATTTCCCCGTTCCCCGCATCTGGAAGATACAGGTCTCCCAGCCCGGCGGAGCCGATGGCCGGATCGTAGGGAATATCGCGTAGGACCTTCGCCCCGCAAGAGATCGCGGCAACGGAGAGGATGATTGACAACAATGCTTTTTTCATGAGTTCTCCTTATTTTGGAAGTTTGCCGAAGATCCAGGTTTCGTCGAGCCAGGTCGTCTTGGCGGGGTCACATTCAAAAGCGAGGCGCACGAAGCGAGCGCGCCGCGCTTCGGGAAGCTCGATGTCGCAGAAGCCCTGGGCATCGCAGACGAAGGGGAGGCGCACAGGCTCCGTCCAATCCGCGCCAGTCTCGGAAAGCGAATACGCGATGGCGACAGGATCGGCGGCGTCCTTCCTGTCGGAGAGTTTTCTTATCTCGACGGTGCGCTTTGCGAGAATGCGCGTGATGTCGAACGGAGCCTTCAAATCCCATTCCACCTCCACGCGTTCCAGCCCCTTCCACGAAGCGTTCCTCAGCCTTTCCGAGCGGTCGCCGCTCTGGAGGGCGAAGACGTCGCTACCGTCGGCGCGGCGGGTGTGGAGAGTATCGACGATCTGCTCGCCTTTCGCCTCGTCCGCCTGCGTGATGTAGCGGTAGGACGCGCCGTTCCAGACGCTCCACTGGCAGTCGGCGGAGACCCAGTTGTCGGAAAGCAGCAGTTCGTGGCCGGCCTTGTCGATGTCGGCCTGGACAACGGTGTGCGTGACGGCAACGCGACGGCCGCCGACGAAGAGGTCGGCGACGATTGGCTGGACGTGGTTGGGGCGCATTTCGGGGCCGTCGCCCGCAACAGTGATTTCATAGCGCGCCTCGGCGATTGAGAGCGGCGGCACTTCGCCAAGCGGCGAGGTGCACTTCACCGTCCATCCTTGCAGCGCCCTGACGCGCAGTTCCGCGCCGCCAAGTGCCACGCCGGAAGGGTTGGCGACCTGGACGCGCAGGCCGAAGGTCTCGCCGGGCTTCACGAGCGGGGTCACCTCGTCCGGCGCGGTGGTTGCGCCATTCCAGTCGAAGACAGACCCCAGAAGCGGCGGGTGGTCGCCTGACATGAGCCAGATCGCCGCCGCCGACTTGACGGCGGGGAGGTCGAAGGTGGCGGAAGCGCCGTCGCGCGTGAAGGCGAGCGGCAAAATACGGTTCTCTTCGGCGAGGGTGAGGAATGCGGTGCCGAAGTCGAGCCCTTCCGGCAGCTTGAGCGTGAGGCGCATCGGTTCGAGCGGCTTCCACGTGCGCCCGCTCACCATAATGACCGCGTTCCCCTTGCCGTCAACGAGCGGGCATTCGACGCGCACGTCGCAGTGGCGGTCATTTGAAATGTCGTAGGAGATCGCCACGCCGGCGGTGGAGAGCAGGGAGCGGAAGAAGTCGCGGGCGGGCTCCTCGCCGTCCGACGACTCGCTACGCAGCGTTCCCATCTGCGTGTTCATCCAGTAGGCGCGGCCTGCGCCGAAGCGGTTCTCCATCAGGACGGCGGCCTTGTTGTCGTAGTAGAAGTCGCTGCGGGCGTTGGCGGGCTTGGCCGTCGTGGCGGTGAACTTCACGCGGCCGTCGCCGCGCAGGAGGCGGCCGAAGCGGGTGTCGAACCAGACGTCGCCCGGATCGACGACAACGTCGCCCGACTCCCAAATGCCGTCGAAGCGGAGGCCAAGGACATCGGATAGGCCGCCGTCTGCCGCGTGCGCAAGGTTGTGCTCGTCGAACTGTCCGGCCCGGCAGTCGCAGACGAGGACGCCGCCGCCCCGCACGTATTCGCGGATGTTAGCGATATCGGCGTCGGACAGGCGCTCGGCGGATACGAGGAAGAGCGCGCCATAGCGGTTCAGGCACTGTGGTTCGAGGCGGGAGTAGGGGATGACATCGACGAAGCACCCGGCGTCGCGTAGGTGCGAGAAAAGGCGCAGTCGCGAGTTGATGGGGAAGGACCAGGGCGAGAGGTTGTCGTCGGTGCCGAAGGGGATGTCGCGCTGGGCCAGGAGAATGGCGACCTTGGGCACGTCGCGGGCGGGCGCGGACTGCGTGAAGAAGCGCTCGGCGCGGTGTATGGTGGCGAAGAATCGCGGCACGTACCAGAACTTCTCGCGCTTTGTCGCGTCGGGGTTCTCGAAGCCGAAGCTCGCCCAGTCGCCCCAGCAGCCGAACCAGCCGGAGCAGAAGAGGTTTCCGCCCTTGAGCCCGTTGGGCGGCATGCGCCAGAGGGTCTGCGCCCACTGCCAGCCCGGGCCGTTGTGGTTGTTGTTCTCGCCGTAGAGGATTCCGGCGCGGACGCCCGGCTTCCAGTCGTGCGGCGCGGCGGTCAGGGCGTAGAAGTTCATCTCGTAGGCATTGCGGTCGCCGTGTCCGTAGTGGTCCATGCCGCGCACGCCCCGCGTGTAGGGGGCGACTGCCTCGCCGATTAGCTCGTGGTTGGCGCGGCGGGCGCGGGCGATCCGCAGCATTTCGAGGGAACTCTGCGTGTCCTTGCCGTTGACGGGGCGGTGGCGCGGGTCGGCCTCGTAGATTGTCCGGTAGTATTCCGCAAGGAAGTCCGCAAAGCTCTCCTGCTGGAAGCGGATCCAGTCCATGAAGGGGCCGGGCTTGTCGCGGCAGGCAGCAGGGTCGATGCCGACGGCGGAGTCGAAGCCGTCGAAGCCCTCGCCCCACACGCGCCGGAACTTCTCAACGTCGCCGCCATACCATCCCGGCAGCCACTTGCGGAAGGCCTCGACGGCCTGCGGAGAGAAGTCGAGTTCGGGGATGAACTCGTTGTCGATCTCCCACTTGAAGATGCGCTTGTCGCCACTCGCCACCGCGTTCGTGACGGACTCGTGCGCGACGGCGAAAATCCTGTCGAGCGTCGCCGGGTCGAAGAGATTCACGCTGCGCCGCCTGAGCGGCTGGCCGTCGGGGCCAAGGGCCTTCGGCAGATCCTGGCTCCCCGGCCCCCTCTGGGCGACCTGGCAGGCGAAGACATGCCCTCCGCGGACGCCCGGCCCGTCGAAGGAGTCTTCCTTGCCGGGCATCAGATTGGCGACGGTGTAGTTCGCGCCAGACGGTATCGAGAAGCCCCACGGAAGCGGGTCGCGCAGGATGCCCAGCGGGTAGAATCCGTCTGTCCCGTTGCAGTTCTCGTCGATTTCGATTGAATAGGCGCGGACATCGCGCAGCGGCTCGTCGGAAACCGTCTCGGGAAACGGGCCTGTAATGGATTGCAGGGCTGTCATCGTTGCAAGGGCCAGAGAGGTCATGTTTTTCCTTTCAGTAAATGTCGTCGAATTCGCCGGCGCTCTTGACGCCGACGATTCCGGTGAGATCCGGTTCCGGGGCGGTGGCGAACTGGTCGGGGGCGAGGCCGCGCACGAACACCGGCGCGCCGGTGAGCGTCAGGGAGGCCGTGCCGCCCTCCACATCGACTTCGCTTAGCCGCCCGATGGCGTCGCGCACCTCCACGCGCGTCGCGCCCGGCGTCGCGCGGAAGGCATAGGGAACGCGAACGCGCCAGTTGTCGAGCCAGGGCTCGAAGTGGAAGAACTTCTCGCGACCTGCGCGGCGACGCGGGCCCTGCGTCCGCAGGTCGAAACCCTCCGTGCGGTCCCAGAGGACGGCCAGCGGCCCGCGCGGCGTGTCGAAGAGTAATCCCCGCAGCTCCGTGCCGGGGAGGCGCACCTCGCGCACGAAGCGCGCGCCCTCCAGCTCCTCGGCGGCCGTCTCGTAGGCGATGGCGGAGGGCTTGGGCGAGTTGTCGCGGTTGAGGATGCCGTAGTGGTATTCGACTTCGCGGACCTTCCCGTTTCCCGGCGCGATGCCGTTTTCGTCGAAGGACACGCCCTCGTGGAGCTGGAAGGCGCAGAACCCGGCCATGCCGTCGGCCTTGGCAATGACGGCGTTCAGCACCGCGCTTTCGGCGCTCTGGCGCAGGGAGTCGCCCAGCGGCGCGTTCGGCTGTGTTTTCGCATAGACTTCCGTGAGAATTATCGGCGTGGCGGCGTGGCCCATGTCGGCGTAGATGCGCTTTGAGCCGAGAATGAGCCCGCGGTAGCGCCAGCCGGGACCGACGGCGTCGGGCGTCCAGTTGAGACGTCCCGGATGGACGACAAACATGTCCAGCTTGCCGAAGATGCCCTTGCCGTCGATGAGGCGCATCAGCTCCGGCCGCCGCGCGCTTGTGCCGTAGGCGATCTTGAAGGACATCCCCCTGCGCTGGCGGGAGGCGCGGATGGCGTCGAGCCAGTCGTTGTAGCGGTCGTAGAGAACGTGGCGCGTCGCCTCGTCCTCGAAATGGCCGATTTCGTTGCCGAACTCGAAGATGGGTGAACCCATGGCGTCGATTTCGTCCAGCCACTCCGTGATGGTCGCGGCATCCTCGGGGTTCTCCGGGTCGTAGTCGTGCTTCGGCATCGGGCGCGTGAATCCGGCCCTCATGCCGAAGCGGGCCGCAAGGGCGTTGTCGCCGCTGCGGACGTATCGCATCCCGAGCCGCGCCGCGAGGGCGTATTCGGCTTCGGCCTCGGCGGCGAAAGTATTTCCCATGCGGGCGGCGACGCCAAAGAAGAAACTGTCGTCCCACGAGAAGCGGAAGGGCGGAATGACGGCGAAAGTCGTGCGCGTGAACTCCTCCGCCTCGCCCTCGCCGACAGCGAGCTCGGCGAAGAAGATACCGCGTCCAGGCGCCGGCACCGTGGCGCGGGATGAAATGCGCCCATTCGGCCTGATTGAGATGTTGCGTTGCCGCGCGAAGATTTCGCGGCCATCCCAGTCACGGACGACTAGGGAGACGGACACCGCCTCGGCTCGGTGGCCGGCCGTCTCGGTGATCGTGAAGTCGAGAGCCGCGTCGCCGCCGTCGAAGATGTGGTTGCGCGCGGGGCAGGAAAGCGCAAGAGAGAAGGGGAGGCCATGCGCCCTCGCGCAGCATTCCTCCGGCGTCTCGCCTTCGCGCATCTCGCGGAAAACGATGTCGCGCGCGAAAAGACCTGCGCCGCGTTCCTCCAAGTTGACGCTTTCGTAGCCGTTGCCGGACCAGGCCTCCCTGCCCACGAGGGTGAAAATGAGGTTCCCGTGGGGGGAGCGGACGACTTTCCACTTCCCAAGCGATTTTTCCACGGGCTCGGCCTCGCGTCCCGCTTCGTGGCGGCGCCAGCGGCCTGGCTTGACGGGGAATTGCCCCTTGGTCGCGCCCTCGCCGTGCGGCATGAGCAGCGTGCAGGTGCGCGATGGCTCTTCGCCGTCGCCACGCACCTCTATGCTGGCCACGACGCTGTCCACCCCCTGGGTGACGACGACATCGCCCCGCCAGCCCTTCTGCTTCAGGCGAACGGAGCCGATGCCTACGATTCGCCCGCCGTCGTTGCCGCAAATCCACGAAACGCCATCGCTGCCGCGCTCGATTGAAAGTCCACCATGCGCGACCGCCGCCGCCGACAGAAAGGCGGCGACGGCGGCTATCCGGATTCCTATCGTGCGCGCACCGGTCATCTCATGATGATGGTGGTTGCGGAGAGGGTGTATTTTGCGCTGTAGCGTGTGCAGGGCGTTTCGCCGATTGTGACGCTCTCGGTCTCGACTATTCCCGTCAGGCCCCTTATCTTCTCAAGGACGAAGTGGGACGACAAGTCGCCGGCGGATGTTGGAACAGTCGCGATTACGGCCTTGAAATAGTCTCCGACGCTGGATGTCGCGAAGTCGTCAGCAAAGCCGGCATTGACTTTCGTTGCCGCGTCGGCCGGTTCGAAGGACACACCAGTGAAGCCGTTCACAAGGGTCGCTTCTGGCGCGATCACGATCTTCGTGCCGTTGGAGAATACGACGTCCAGCCCCGCGACCGCAGCGTCGTTGAGCGCGCCGATGCCGCCCTCGCGGACGTAGCACGTCTTGGTGGAACTCGCGCCGTAGGAAATCGCGCCGCCGAGGATAAGGTCGCCCTCGCCGTGCTTGAACATGATGTCGTCCATCTTGACGGGCACACCGACCTTGAAGGTGATGCCGTTCGTGACATCGAATCCAAACGGACCCGAACCGTAGATGCCGCGGTTCACCGTTGAGAAGTCGATGCTCGTCGCCGGACGCAGCGTGCTATACTTGTCGAGCGTCAGCGAATCATACTTGAAAGTATCAAGCGCACCGCCCAGTGCATTCGCCGAGTTGAATGTCACCGCGACGCCCACGCCGTCAGCAAGATATTGGTTTTTGCCAGAATAAGTGACATATATCTTCCCCTTGTAAGCGGAGTTGTCTCCATAAAGCTGAGGATTGCCCTTTGTCGCGGTCGTGGAGTTCGCCGCATACAACATGAGAGGTCCCTCGCCGGAAAGATTTGCGGAAAGCCGATGCCAATAGGAACCATAGCTTATCCATTCAGCGTCAGTATATGAAGTGGGACAATATTTTGACGTGAATCGCACATAGCCGCTATCGTCGTAATCTCCCGCAATATAAAGATTTCCAGAAATAGTAAAGCATCCTCCACCGTTCTTTGTGTTCTGCTCAATATTTACACCGCATGCTCCGGCATAGATTACAGCATTCAATGCGCCATTTCCTCTGGTATATAAATTCATCGGATTGCCACTTTCGGCAGCGTTGGCAATCGTTAGCGAATCGCCGCTGAAAGACGTGGCAGGGATTCGTGCAATTTGATTTGTGACAAGATAGTCATAACCCAGCTTAGCGACATCACTGTCAGACCAATTTTCCGACGAGATGTTGAGCGAATCATTTCCCGTGTTAGTGAAATTCGCAACACTTACGACCACTGGGCTGACATTGAGATAGACGTGTTGGACGCCCGCGCCGTCCGTCGTCACCTCGAACGAGGTCTTGGGGAGGTCAAACATCTTAGGCGTTTCGTCAATAAAGTCATCCGCCGAGAGTTCCGCCGCACCCGAAGCAACCGACAGGACTTCAAGACGAAGCGATGTGTGCAATGGGAGGGAGATGGCGGACGACAGCGCAATTGGCTGCTTTACGCCGTCGGGGATTTGGAAGCCGGCATTGCGACTCAATGTCGTAACCATGTGCGTCGAATCATCGTAGGCGACTTCAAGCGGGTCAAGAATGCGCTCCACCGTCGCACCCGCCGGCTGGTCGATGTCAAAGCCCGAAAGCGCCTGGTGAACATAGAGTGCCGCGCCAGAGGCAACGGAAATCTTTTGATTCGCAGGGAAGGACGCCGTGGCCGCAATAACAAGTGTTCCGCTCTCGACGACGATGTCGCCCGCCGTGTAGTCTCCGCTCAGCGTGACCGTGCCGGGGCCGGTCTTCGTAAAGCCGTAGCTGCCACTAATCGGCATCGGAAGTTCGAACTCTGAACAGTCTGCGTAATCTGCGGCTCTTGTTAGCATCGTATAGTTTGTCGCGCAGATGTTAAAACCATCCTTGTTGATTTCAATGCCTCTTGCCGCATTCGGCGTGACGCCATTCAAAACTGAAAAGACTGCGTTTGCGACATTGATTGACAATGCGTCAGTCCGCGAAACGGAAGGCGATCCCAACGCATTTACGTGAGCCACAATCAAGGGCGCGGTATGAGACTGCTGATTAAAATATCCCCGATAGGCGGAATTGTCGCCCGCTATTACGATGTAACTGTTGGCATTTTTGGATGTGTCAATTTTAACTGCCAACGACGAGTCCGAACAGGTCAAATCCGACTGCACGATCAATGCACCGCCACTGCTGGCAATCGTTCCCAGCGTGTGGGTGGCGCTTGGATTGTCAAGCGTTGCAGAACCGTCAAGAATTCCGACCTTGCTACCATTATATATTTGAAATGTTCCATTATGCCAGAGTAAATCGGACAAGGTCAAGGTGTAGCCAATCAACCTAATGACGGCAGTACTTCCGGACCCATTCTCCGCACCGAAATGGAATTCTCCTCCAAACGTTGAATTTGCCTGCAAAGAGCAAGAACTGCCACTATGGAAATGCAGGATATCAGAACTTGCGAGTGAACCTGCCGCCACTCCCGCACTGTTGGTCCAGCAACTATTGTTGTCCGCAAACAAGCTAGTGTTTTTAGCCGGCCCAGTCATAAATCCATACACCTCGGCCTGAACCGTAGGTGCGAGGCCCAGCGCGGCGGCGATGGTGGCGCAGATTGCTATGTTCTTCATTGTGTGTTCTCCTTGTGATTGGGGTTAGTAAAAAAGAGGATGTATGACTTCCAAAGTGATATATCACCATTCAACGATAAAAAATATACCACATTGCAGGGGGAAAGTCAAGTTTTTTTTGTGCTGAAACGCAGAAGGGAAGGGTAAAACGCGATGATGGCTCATCGCGTTCAGCGGAAACGGACTTAGAAGTGACCCGGAGCGGAGCCGTGCGTGAAGCCGCGGAACGAGAAGGGGCGACCTTCGGGGATGTAGCTGTCGGGGAAATGGACCATGACCTTGTCATTCTCAAGCCGGCGCTGGAGTTCGCGGATTGGAACGTCGGCCACATCGCAGCTCTTGTCAAGGGCGAGGCTGGCCGCCTCACCGGCGGCCTGTCCGGTAAGGATGGCCGGCGGGATGACGCGAAGAACGTCCCACCCGAAGCCCTCCGCCGACGCGCTCCGGCCCGCCGTGAGCAGATTGGGCGCGTCGTGGCGGCAAATCGTCCCGAACGGCACCTCAAAGAGGTGGCAGCGGTGCTCGAAGTCGTTGACCGCGCAGATGGAGTCGTCGGCGTGGTTGTAAACGGAATCGTAGCGGAAGGTGGCGTCGCCGACGAGGCAGGCCGTCGTGCGGAACTGCGGCATCAGCGGGATGCGCGCGATTTCAACGGCTTCGCGCCCCTTCTCGGCCACGATGGCGCGGATTTTGTTGAGCATCACGTCGTGGTTGGCAATCAGGTAGGCGGTGACCTCCTCGACCGAAAGCCCCGACCAGCGGGGAACGTCGGCTGGCTGGTTGTCGCCGAAGAGGTTGATGCCGCCGCCGGATATGCCGCCAGTCAGCGCCTTCTCGGAACGCCCGTCTTCAACGGCCTTGGCGCAGGTCTCGGCCGTTGCGAGCGAGCCAATCCAAGTGAAGTAGTTGGCGCCGGCGCGCGTGGGAACGCCAGCCGAACGCAGCAGGTCGGCGTCGCCGGTCGTGTCGGCGAAGACCTTGGCCCGGAAGAGGCGCAGACCGTCCTTGCAGAGGGCGACGACCCCCTTCACGCGGGCGCCGTCCATCACGGGGCGCGCCACGGCGCAGTCAAAGAGCAGATCGACCCCCTCGGCGCGGAGCTTTTCGTCGAGCTGCATCGCGTAGAGGTAGGGCGAGAACTTCGTCATGTAGCGCACCCGCGTGGGCTGGGACGGCTCGCCGTCGCGCCACTCGGCGGGCAGGGTGTCGTAGCCGAGCTTGATGGAGTCGCGCAGGAACTCCTCGGCGAGGCCGAAGCAGATCTGCTTCCCGAGGCCGTTGCACATCGGGACGAAAAGGTTGACGAGGCCGAGTGTGGCGAGGCCGCCGAGGATGTTGCTCTTTTCGAGGAGGAGCGTCTTCTTGCCGCGACGGGCCGCCTGGAGCGCGGCGGCGCATCCGGCCAGGCCGCCGCCGGCGACGATGAAGTCGTATTCCCGGTCATAGGCGGACGGCGCGCGAGACGATGAAAGGGGAATCCCGCAATGGGGGCAGAACGAAAACGCTGCAGCAATCTCCTCGCCGCAAACTGTGCATTTGTTTTTCATGCAGTCCATTATACCTCAAAACCGGCGCAAGAGCGCAAGAAAAACGATTGGCGGGATTATGCCTTCTTGAGGATGCCGAGGGCGTCGATGCGCTTGGCGAATGCGGCGTATTCCTCGTCAGTCAGCGGCGCGTAGGGGTGGCGGTAGGGGCCGCAGTCGAGGCCGATGTATTTCATCATCGCCTTGCGGTAGGACCAGTTCTCGCTCTCGATCATCAGTTCGACGACGCGGTTGGCCTCGTCCTGCATCTTCGCCGCGCCCACGGCGTCGCCCTCGAAGGAGCGGCGGCAGATCTCTGCGAAGTGGCGTGGGATGATGTTGTAGGTCGTCCCGATGCCGCCGGAGAAGACGTTGCGGAAGGCCAGCGCGCAGACAAGCTGCTCGTCGCGGCCCGCAAAGAAAATCGCCTCCTTGCCCTTTTCGACGAGCTTGCGGCGCAAGCACTGGACCGCGAAGTAGTCCGTGCCGGTGTATTTCATGCCTTTGATGTTGGGGAGGTCGAAGAACTTGATGTCCCGGCTGGGCACGACGGCCGCCTTGATGGAGTAGATCATGAATGGGAGGTCGGTCGCGTTCGAGATGCGCTCGTAGTGGCGGTAGGCGGCCTCGAAGGTCTGCCCGAAATAGACGGGCGCGACAGAGGACACCCAGTCGATGCCGACCTTAGCCGCGTGACGGGCGAGCTCTACGGCGTCATCTGTGGCGACGCAACCGACATGGGCGATGAGTTTGGCCCTGCCGGCGACGGCCTTGGCTGCACGCTCCACGACTTTCTTGCGCTCGTCGAGCGAGAGGAGGAAGCCCTCGCCGGTGGAGCCAGTCAGGTAGAAGCCGACAAGCCCGTTGGAGAGGCCGTGCTCGACGAGGCGTTCAATCATTTCCTCGTTGACGCTGCCGTCAGGCGCGATGGGGGTGAACATTGCGGCGTATGCGCCGCGCATTCCGGCGAATTCGGGAGAGGTGAAGGTAGGAGCATTCATGGTAGAGAAGTTGAGAAGTTGAGAAGTTGGGAAGTTGAAAAGTTGAGAAGTTGAAAGGTTGAAAGGTTGGGAAGTTGAGAAGTTGAGAAGTTGAAAAGTTGAAAGGTTGGGAAGTTTGTTGAAGTTTGGCGCAAGCGCCTTGGATGTTTGGAGGTTGGGAAGGTTGGAGTTAGTGGACGGGAGACGTTGGACGAGAGACGAGATGCTGAAAATGATCGTTAGCGTCTCATGTCTCTCGTCTCACGTCAGGTTCTAATTTCGGCGGGAGTGAGGCGGGTGGAGACGACGGAGTGCTTGCGGGCGTCGGGCCAGTGCTTGGTGTAGGTGGTGCAGAGGAGCTCGCCGTTTGGCAGGAGTTCGACGCCCGAGTAGCCGGTGTCGCAATTCCAGCCCTCCAGCTGGGTGCCGTCAGGCGCCTTTGCGCCAGCCCAGCTCTTGAGCAGATGGATGCGGCAGGCGCCCGGCCTGGCGTTGCGGAGGTCTTCATACGTGCCAACCCAGGCGACATACTGCCCGTATGTCGGGGAGTCGATCATGCGGTCGCGGAAGGCGATGAAGAGGCGCCCATCGGGCAGGACGATTCCCTCGTGGCGGTCGCCGGAGAGTTCAGGGGCGGTATCGACGGGGGCGGTCCAGGTCGCGCCCTCGTCGCGGCTGAAGCACATCATGCTGCAGGCGGTGTGGCGGTTCTCGCGGAGGAGGAGGGCGATTTCCGCGCCGTCGGGAGAGCGGATGGCGAATGGCTCGCAGAGGTTCTTCTCCGGCACGGCGGCTATGATGCGCGGCGCAGACCACGAAAGGCCGTCGTTCGAGGTCGCCATCCATACGTTCTGGTCGTCGGTGGGGCGGTCCTTGGCCTGTTCCTGGCTTTTGAAAACCTGGCCGAACAGGGCAACAGAGCCGTCCTTGAACTGGATGAAGCCCGTGGGCGGCATCATGGCCGACACCTCGGCGGGCGGGGCCATGCGCCAGGTTGCGCCGTCGTCGTCCGAGAATACGATGCCAAGGGGGCAGGGGCCGACGTGGACGTCGCCGGAAGGGGGCCGCGCCGAGAAGATAAGCAGGCGCTCGCGTCCGTCAGGCAGGACCATCTTCTGGAGGGTGGGGCAGTTGCGGCATTGCGTTGCGTATTCAGGCGGAAGGCGGTCATCGATATGGGTCCAGGTGCGACCGCCGTCGAGGGACTCGGCTGCGGGGCCGCAGGGGCCGCCGTGGCCGAGGGGCCAGACGCAGATGAGCTTGCCCGTCCGCGTGAGGACGGTCGTCGGATGCCCCTGGTAGGTATCGGTGGTTCCGGCGGCTATGATCGTCTGGCGCGATACTTCGCCTGAAATGTCAATGAGTGCGCTGTTCATCGTTCAAAAGT
This sequence comes from Kiritimatiellia bacterium, assembly GCA_017962605.1. Classification (GTDB taxonomy): domain Bacteria; phylum Verrucomicrobiota; class Kiritimatiellia; order RFP12; family JAAYLN01; genus RGIG5952. The sequence continues at coordinate 15,556 of JAGCUY010000193.1, forward strand.
GATATATCACTAGGTAAAGATTATTCCAAATTGCGCGATTCCTGTCAAGGAACGCGGAAATTACAATTGCGCGGTGGACGGCGTTTCGCTAGAATAGAAAGGGAAATGAAGGAAAAGAAGACAGAAAAGAGGGAGTCGTTCAAGGCGCGCGCCTACCGCATCATCGAGGGGCGCATCCTTGGCGGCAAGCTGCGCCCGGGCGACGTCATTGACCGGCGGTCGATGGCGGCGCAGCTCAAGATGAGCGTCGCGCCGGTGCTTGAGGCGATGTTGCTTCTCACGGAGGACGGGCTGCTTGAGACGCGCCCGAGGCGCCTGACGCGCGTGGCGAAGCCTCGCCCTGAGGACGTGCGCGGGCGCCACTGGCTGCGCGAGGCGCTGGAGTGCCAGGTGGCGCGGCTTGTCTATGGCGAGCCAATCCGCCGCAACTGGGACAAGCTCCTGCCGCTTGCACAGGCCGTGGACAGCGCCCTGGCCGACGACGACGTGCGCTGGAGGGCGGAGTCGGAGTTCCATGCGGCGCTTGCTGCGCTCGTGGGGTCGGACGCCTTCCTCGCCGTGTTCCGCAAGACCGTTAGGGCGAACCTCTTCTACGAAATCAAGGCGCTGAAGACCGAGTCCTCGCATAGGCCGGCAAGCAGCCACGTCGCCTTGCTGGAGCATCTCAGGGATGCCGCGACGCCCGAAGAGGCCGAGGCCATCGCCCGCACCGACTTGAACAGGGGCAAGTCCGCCATCTTCGAAGATGGCGACGCCTCGTGATTTGCCTACTCGCCGATTAGGCGGGAAATGAGTATCTGCGAATCGTAGTAGTCGTATTTGGCCGAGACAACCGTCGCCTTGGCCGATGACAGCGCCACCTGGGCGTCGGAGCGTTCGAGTTCCGATGCCTTGCCCACGGAGTAGCGCTCATCGACGATGCGGAGGTTCTCTTCGGCGAGGTCGCGAGATTCAATGGCCACCTTCAGCTGCTGCTGCGCCCGTATTGAGGCGAGGACCGCCGTGATGAGGCTGTTGTGGAGCGAAAGCTCCTCCTGCGCGACCTTGCTGCGGGCGATGCGGAGCTGCGCCACGGCGGCTTCGATCATGCGTTTCTTCCGCCCGCCGCAGAAGACGCTCTGCGTGAGCTGGCCAGCGCCAACGAGCTGCCAGAGGAGAATGGACTCGTCATATGTGGCCTGATACTGAATGGAGACGCCAAGCGAGGGGTAGAGGTTGGCGACGGTGTAATCGACATAGCGCGAGGCGCCTTCCGCGGAGGCGCGGAGAGAGGCCAGGGCAGGGGCGTTGGTGCGGGCGATTTCCATGAGGTCGTCTGCGGAGAGTCCCTCGTAGGTGCGGATGCCTTCGTCGTCGGCGACGGTGAGTTCGGGCGCGCCTTCGATGCTGAGCGCGGCGTTGAGCGCTGCGCGTGCGGTGAGGACGGCGTTGGAGGCGGTGACGGCGGTGAGTGCGGACTGCGCCCAATCGACGGCGGCCTTGGAGACGGCGTAGGAGTTCACGGCGCCGACTTCATGGCGGTCCTTCATCTGCTGGAGGTGCTCGGCATAGACGGCGGCCGTCTCGGCGGCGACGTCGCGCAGTTCGATATCGCGGCGGAGCTCGTAGCAAGCGGCGCGGATTGCGTAGAGGGTGGCGTTCTCGGCGGTGCGGACGCCGCGCTCGGCGGCGATGAGGTCGAGGACGGCCTTGCGCTTTGCGGCGCGCGACTTGCCGAAGTCGTAGGCGAGCATGGTGAGGGAGGCGGATCCGCCCCAGGCGCCGTCGTGGGTGGAGTCGGCGTCGGGCGAGACCTTGGCCGCCTGGTAGGTGTAGCCGGCGGCGGCGTCGATGGCCGGCAGGTAGGCGGCCTTGGCGTCTCGGACCGCGATCTGCGCGGCGATGACGGCCTGGCGGGCCTGCAGGATGACTGGGCTGTTGGTGAGGGCGGCGGCCTCGAGCTGCGCCATGGTGACGGCGCCGTCGGGCGGCAGGCCGGTCTCGGCGTAGGTCGCGACCTTCTCGCCGTTGAGGCGGGAGTCTTCCTTCTGCGCCTCGCGGGCCTCGCGGACGGTGGCGCATCCAGCCGCGCACAGCGCGGCGACTAGGAGCATGTTGCGTGTTGTTTTCATAGGGGGTAGGTTTTGGTTAGGACTGGAGTGACGGGAGGAACAGGAGGGACGGGCGGGACTGGAGGGTCGTGGGGATGGTGGTGTTCATTCGAAATTCCTTGTTCCCTTGCATTCGGGATAGCCGGTGCAGCTCCAGAACGCATTGCCGGCATTGCGCCCTTTCTTCGCTATCATCTTGCGCATTGGCTTGCCGCATTTCGGGCATGTCGGCGCACCTTCGGCTTGCATCTGCCTGTCGCGCTTTTCCAATCGTGCGGTGGTAGCCGCCATGTCTTCCAATGATGGGAATCATTTTCCCTCCGGTCTCTCGGGGTCTAAACATCTCCGGTCCCTCCGGTCCCTCCAGTCCTTCCGGTCGCGACTCTTCTGCACACCACCCACGCGGCGATGGACCAGACAACGGTCATGACGAGGCAGAAGAGCCAGACTGGCCGCCAGCCTATGCCATAGACGAGGGTGAGGGCGAAGGCAGTCCAGATGCCGCCGCCCATGAAGGGCTCGTGCAGCAGCTGCTTGTAGCCGAATGAGGCGGCCGCGATGGTTTTGCTGTCGGGATCGACCGTCCTGAGAAGAAGCAGGCCTGTTGCGGTGACGCCGGTGGACTGTCCGAACTCCGCGATGGCCCTCTCGAACCAGGCTTCCTTGAAGAGGCGCGGCGCCAGGAACATGACGAGCAGGAGGCTGAGGAGCGTCCCGGAGACTGCGAGTACCAGGAGGGGCAGCCAGTTGGCGGCGACGACGGCCAGTTTGATCGTGGCAACGGCGGAGAGGACGAGGTAGTCCAGCGATGCACCGGATAGGCGCTGCATCTGGCCGTGATCGACAAGCAGGGTGCCGCCGCACTTGGTGACGACCGTTTGCATCAGGACGCCGCCGATCATGCAGAGCGGGAAGAGCGGGAAGCCCTGGAAGATGCGGCGGGTGGCGTTCGGGAAGATCGCGACCTCCGCGCTACGGAGTCCGAGCAGCATGAGATAGCCGATGCCGACGGCCAGGCCGATGATGGCGATGTGCCAGGCAAGGGAGTCGATGGAGTCGCTGGCGACGGTCTGGCGACCGGCGGCGGGGCGTTCGTCAGGAAGGTGGATGCCGCGCCGCTCGTGCACTGGACGCTCGTCGAAGGCACGGATTTCGCGCACATAGCCATGCCGGTAGGCCCAGTTCACAAGAACCATGCCCACGACGACGCCGACGATCATGCCGATGGTGGCCACCGTGAGGCCGAGGTCGATGCCGTCCTCCCAGCCGAAGGAGCGGAAGCTTTCGGACATCCCGCCGACAGTGCCGTGTCCGCCCTGGAAGCCTATCTCAAGGAGGTTGCCGAATGCCGGCGGCACGCCGAATACCGGTGCAAGCACGAAGCCGGCGAGGCCGAGGCCGATGACATACTGCCCCCAGGCCAGCAGCTGGCCGAAGCAGAGTTGCGGGAATGCGATTCGCACGACTTCCTTGAAGCGCGGCGTGGTGACGCCGAGGAAGAGTGTGGCGAAGATGACGTTGATGAGGAATCCGGGGAACTTCTGCGCGGCGGAAATCCACTCTGCGGGGATGTGGTCGCGGAAGAGGTTCACGAGAAGCAGCCCCAGCAGGCCGCCGATAACGGAACTGGGGAGATAGAGCCGCTGGAGGAATGTGAAGCGGATGCGCAACATCTTCCCGCAGACGAGCAGGAGCGAGAGAACTGCGAATAGTGATATGGCGGTCATAATATCAGGCTACTCCTCGCCAGCGGGAACTGGCTCTGACATGTCATCCGGATTCATCGAGTGCGACTAGAGCGTCTGGGCAAGCGCCCGCGCGAGCTGGTCGGGGCAGGAGGTGCCGTTGCGGCAGGGGATGCCCTTCAAGAGGGCGATCACCTCCTCGACCTTGCGGCCGATGGCGAGCCGCGCCACGCCGACGGTGTTGCCGGGGCAGCCGCCCACGATACGGCACTTCGTGACGATGCCGTTCTCCACTTCGTATTCAATCGCCGACGAACAGGTTCCGGTAGTCTTGTAGGTAGTCATGTTTGTTTCTCCTTTTGTTTATTGTCGTCAACCCGCAGACTGGTCGTTTAGCCGGCCTGCGCGGCGTCTTCGGCGGCGCGGGCGGCTTTGACTTCGACGGCGGTCTTCAGGTGGAAGATGTGCTTGACCCCTTCGCGCAGGTGCTGGAAGAAGGCGTAGAGGCCAGGCGTGACCATGATGCCGACGAAGGTCGCCATCAGCATGCCGCAGCAGGTCGTGACGCCAATCGCCGTGCGGGCGTTGGCGCCGGCACCAGTCGCGAAGACGAGCGGAATCACGCCGAAGATGAAGGACCAGGCCGTCATCAGCACCGCGCGGTAACGCATGTTATAGCCTTCGATGGCGGCGTTGGTGATGTCCATGCCCTCTTCGCGCGCCTGCTTGGAGAACTCGACCATGAGGATGGCGTTCTTGGCGGCGAGGCCGATGAGCATCACGAGGCCGAGCTGCGCGTAAATGGAGAGCGAGCCGGCTGCGCCGAATCCGTGCGCCAGCGCCCACGGCGTGGAGCAGAGCCAGATGCCGAGCATCGCGCCAAGGGTCGCCGTCGCGACGGTGAGCATCACCGGCACCGGAATCGACCAGCTTTCGTATTGGGCCACGAGGAAGAGGTAAGCGAAGAGCATCGCCAGCGCCATCAGGCCGACGATCTGCCCCTGGTTCTGCTTCTCCTGATAGGAAAGGTCTGTCCACTCGATCGCGCAGCCCTTGGGAAGCTCGAGCTTCTCGATGGCGTCCATGAGCGCCTTGGAGGGGACGCCGGGTGCAGCCTGGGCGGAGAGCTTGGCGGCGTTCATCTTGTTGTAGCGCTGGAGGACGCGGCTGCCCACGTCGTAGCGCAGCGAGGCGAAGGCCGAGAGCGGCACCGGCTCGCCCTTGGCGTTCGGGACCTGGAGGTTCATGACGTCCTCGGCGGTCTCGCGCATCTCGCGCTCGCTCTGCATCTTCACGTAGAAGGCCTGGCCCTTCATGTTGAAGTCGTTGATGTAGTAGGAGGCCAGTTGCGACTGGAGTGTGAAGAAGAGAGAGGTCGTGCTGACGCCGAGGACCATCGCCTTCTCGCGATCGACTTCCAGGAAGAGCTTGGGCGTGTTTGCGACGAAGGAGTTGCGGGCCGAGGTGGCGAGCGGCTTGCCGTCCTTGTCGGTGAGGGCGGTGATCTGGTTGGCGAGGCCGTTGGCGGCGGCGGCGAGCTCGGCCGAGGAAAGCGAGCCGTCGGAGGTCAGATAGAAGGAGAGGCCGCCCGTCATGCCGAGGCCGGGGATGGCCGGCGGCGCAAAGCAGATGATGAGGGCGTCGGGGCTGGCGAAGCCCAGGCCCTGGAGCTTGTTCTTGATGGATTCGACGTCCTGGTCCTTGCCCTTGCGCTCGTCCCAGTGCTTCAGCATGGCCAGGAGCATGCCGGAGGACTCGCCGGCGCCGTTGATGAAGCCGAAGCCGGAGATGGCCATCGTGCTCTGCACCTCGGGAAGGGTGTTCACCTTCTCGCGGAACTCGCGAACGGAATTCATCGAGCGCTCGAGGGAGGCACCTTCGGGGAGGGAGATGTCGCACATGACGACGCCCTTGTCCTCCTCGGGCAAGAAGGAGCCGGGGATCTTGCCGGAGATGGCCCAGATGGCGAGGCCGAAGGCCAGGATCGTCACGAAGGCGAAGAGCGAGCGGCGGGCGAGCGCGCCCATGATGCGGTTGGAGAAGGAGCGTGAGCCGTCAACCAGCGCGTTGAAGGGGGCGAAGATCTTCGCGGGCGTCTCGCGCGGCGGCCGTAGCACTAGGGCGCAGAGAGCGGGGGATAGGGTCATCGCCACGAAGGTGGAGAGGCAGAGCGAGATGCACATCGTCACGGAGAACTGGATGTAGATCGTGCCGACCATGCCGCCGTAGAATGCGAGCGGCGCGTAGCAGGCGACCGTCACGAGAGTGGTCGCGATGATGGCGCCGGTGATCTGCCGCATGCACTTGAAGGCCGCCTGGCGCGGGGAGAGCTTTTCGCGCTGCATCAGCGACTGGCAGTTCTCAACCACGACGATGGCGTCGTCGACGAGCGAGCCGATGACCAGCACTAGGCCAAAGAGCGTAAGGGTGTTGATGGAGAAACCCAGCGCGTAGATGAAGGGGAAGGTGCCGAGCAGCGCCACGGGGATGGCGACCGAAGGCACGATTGTCGCGCGCCAGTCCTGGAGGAAGAGGTAGGTGATGAAGATGACGAGAAGGAGCGTCACGACGAGCGTCTGCGCCGTTTCCTTCAGCGAGACGACGACCGACTCGGTGGGGTCGTAGGCGATGTGGTATTCGACGCCCTTCGGGAGGCGGCTCTCCCACTTCTTCAGCTCGTCCTTGACGCGCTTGACGGCGGCCACGGAGTTCGCTCCTGTGTCGCGGTAGATCTGGAGGCCGACGGCGTTCTTGCCGTTATATTCGCCGATGAAGGAGGTCTGCTGCGCGCCAAGCTCGGCGCGCCCGATGTCGCGGATGCGGAGGATGTTGCCGTTTTCGTCGATGCGGACGATGATGTCCTCGAACTCCTCGGGCGTGGCGAGGCGGCCTGTGGTGTTGATGCGATACTGCACATATTGGTTGGCGCGCTCGCCGCCGACGGAGCCGGCGGTGGCCTGCACGTTCTGCGCGGAGACGGCGGCGTTGACCTCGGCCACGGAGACGCCCAGGGCGTCCATGCGCTGCGTGTCTAGCCAGATGCGCATGGCGTAGGTGTCGCCCATGACCGTCACCGACCCGACGCCGTCAACACGTGCGATGGCGTCCGCGATGTTCTTGGAGACGTAGTTGTTCAGCTCCATCGAGCTCATCTCGCTGCCGTCGGTGAGGAAGGCGTAGAAGCAGAGCATGTCGGAGGAGCGCTTGTTCACCTCGACGCCCTGGCGCGTGACCTCGCTGGGGAGCGTGGGTTCCGCGCGCTTCACGGCGTTCTGCACGTTCACCATGGCGATGTCGGTGTCGGTGCCCGGCTTGAAGAATACTTGGGCGTAGAAGTTGCCGTTGTCCTCGGCGTTGGACGAAAAGTAGATCATGTCGTCCACGCCGTTGAGCTGGTCCTCGATGACGGTGCCGACTGTGTCGAGGACGGTCTGGGAGGATGCGCCAGGGTAGTTGCACATCACGTAGATCTGCGGCGGGGCGATGTCGGGGTATTCCTCGACGGGCAGCTTCTGGATGCAGATCAGGCCCGAGAGGACTAGGACGATTGAGCAGACAAAGGCCAGACGCGGCCTGTCGATGAATATGCGGCTGAACATAGGGATTAGGGACTAGGGGCTAGGGATTAGGGACTAGGGGGTAGGGGCTAGGGAGCAGGGAATAGGGGCTAGGGATTAGGGGCTAGGGGGTAGGGGCTAGGGGCTGGAGGCGTTTTCACTGCCGGGTGCTGCCCTTGGAGCCTGGTTTAATCAACGGCGACGGGCGTGACGGGCGCGAACTTGTCCGTTCCGGGAATCGGGAAGACCTTGTGCGTTCCGCGCGAGATGACCGTCTCGCCGGCGGCGAGGCCGTCCTCGATGACCTCGTATGTCGCCGTGGTGGCGCCGGTGGTCACCGGGCGGCGCTCCGGCATGCCGCCCTCGCCCATCACGAAGAGGAAGTCGCCGGTGGCGCTGTGGATGACCGCCGTCGGCGGCACGGCCACCGCCTGCGTGGCCACCTTGGCCGCAACGGTTACCTTCACGGCCATGCCGGCCATCAGGGCGCCGTCGGCGTTTGGCACGGTGTAGTAGAGCGTAACGGTGTCGGTCGATGCGTTCGCCGCGTTCTCAACGAAGTCGAAGGCCGGCTCAGCCGCGTATTCGGCGCCGTCGGCGAGGGTGATCTTCACCATGTATTTATCACGCAGCCCCGCCACGCCGCCGTAGGTGGCGCCGAACTCGCGGGCGCTCATCGAGAAGGCGAGCCGCACGGGATCCTGGCGCACGATTGTCGTCAGCGCCCCGGAGGCCGTGGCGACGTAGTTGCCGACCGTCGCCTTGTTCAGGCCGATGCGGCCGTCGATCGGTGCGACGATTTCGCAGTGGGCGAGATTGTCCTCGGCCGCAACCAGCGCCGCCTGCGCCGCCGCCAGGGAGGCGTCCGCGACGGCCTTGGCGCTTGTGGCGGAGTCCAGGTCGTCGTCGCTGGCGACCTTCTTGTCGTAGAGGGCCTTTGCGCGCTCAAAAGTCTTGGTGGCGTAGCTGGCGCTGGCCTCCGCCTGGGCGACGGTGGCGCGGGCGCTTGCGGCGGCCGCCTCGTATTTGACCTTGTCGATGGTGTAGAGGATGTCGTCCTTCTTCACATCCGCGCCCTCGCGGAAGTGGACGGCAACGATTTCGCCCGCGACCTGCGGGACGACCGCGACCGTCTCCAGCGCCATGATGCGTCCGTTGTATTTGCGCACCTGGACATGCTCGACCGTCTTGGCGGTGGCGGTGCCAACGACCATTGGCGGCATGGCGCCCTGTCCAAAGGCGCTACCGGCGCAGATTGCCGCCGTCGTGGCGGCCACGAATGAAAACTTGACAATTGCCTTGTTCATGATTGTTCCTTTTTTGTAAATCGAATTCCTTAAGCCATTAAATCAGAGTCCCGCAAATCAGAGTCTCCCTTACATCAGAGTCTCTCTCCCCCGGCTTTCCCATTCAAATATTCGAACCAGCGAACGCTGAGGGCCTCGCGGATCTTGGCGAGGACGGCGGCGAAGGCGGCCAGTTCATCTTTGGACACGCCAATGTCGGCGTAAATCTGCCCAAGCAGGGAGGCGGAACGCGCCTTGACGCCCTCGAAGAACTCGCGCCCCTCGGCGGCGGCGGTGATGATCGCCGCACGCCGGTCGTTCGGGTCCTGGGTGCGCTCAAGCATTCCCAGTGCGACTAGGCGCTCGACGGTCTGCGATGCGGCCGCCGCTGTGATGTCCATGTCATGGGCGATTTTGTTCACGCGGACGCCATTCGGCGCCGTTGCCAGGATGTGGCCGAAAAGGCGCACCTGGTTTGCGGAAAGCTTGCCGAGGCGCTCCTCGAAAGCCTTCATGCCCTTTATCGGATAGGCCTTCTTCGCCACCATGGCGAAAAGACCCGAAGTCATCACCAAATTGAGCCAGTCTTCGGCGGCGCTGCCGAACTTTTTGACGTCCTTAGTCTCTTTTCGCTTCCTGTCCATAAAGCGCTTTCCTTCTATAAAACGTAGCAACCATGCTAGCACAAGCCCGGTTAATTGTCAAGCCGCATTAACTATTTTGTACCTCTAGTTGAAGTATGATGGTGCGCGATGAGGTGCAGTGTAGTGAAGAGTGAAGAGTGAAGAGTGAAGGACCGGGCATTTTTACCCGGAAAAACTTCTCTCCCGGCCCATATTGGGAAATGCGAGCGCCCAATCCGCCGTTGGCGGACGCTCGCGGCAGACGCCAGTCTTGCCGCTTCGCTAGGTTGGGCGCCCGCCTTTTCTCAATCTGGGCCGGGCGTTTTTCTGGCGGGTAAAAACGTCAAGTTCACGTTGCCAAGCCACATGGCCTCGTCTCGTCGTCATCCGCTTGGTGTCGGCTTGCGGCAGTGGCTGAC
>JAGCUY010000194.1 GCA_017962605.1 Kiritimatiellia bacterium
ACAAGGGCTTCCTCCTCTCCGGCGGCGAGAAGCAGCGCATCGCCCTCGCCCGAGCCATCCTGCGCAACCCGCCAATCCTCATCCTCGACGAAGCCACCAGCGCCCTTGACACCGTCACCGAGCGCCTTGTGCAGGAGGCCATCGCCAAGGTCATGGAAGGCCGCACCACCATCGCAATCGCGCACCGCCTTTCCACCGTCCGCGACGCCGACCTCATTCTCGTAATCGACCACGGCCGCATCGTCGAGTCCGGCACCCACGACCAGCTCTACGCCGCCGGCGGCCGCTACCGCCGCCTCTGCGACATCCAGATGAAGGGATAGGCCATGCCAGGCATCGAACTCGCCGGCGCCACCCTCACCGCCATCGACTTCGAGACCACCGGCTCCGTACCCGGCTGGCCCAACGAGCCCTGGCAAATCGGCCTCTACGAATTCACCCTCCCGGCCAATCCTTCCAGCGCGCCCTCATCGTCCTGTCAGCGCTCCCCCTGTCCCTCCGGCGTGTCTTCACCGTCCTGTCGGCGTTCCCCCGATCCTTCCAGCACGCCCTCACCGTCCTGTCGGCGCAGTCCTTTAGACTGCGCCAGCGCGGGGTGCGGGGTGCGAAGCCCCGCCCTCTTCACCTCCCTTCTCCGCGTCGCCCCCGACCGGCCCTTCAACCGCTACGCCCCAGGCCGCCACGCCCTGCGGCGCCATGAAATCGCCGCCGCGCCATCCCTGCCAGAACTCTGGGAGGAGCTGGCGCCGCGCCTGCGCGGCCGCCCGCTAGTCGCCCACAACGCCGGCACCGAGCGCACCATCCTCCGCGCCGCCGCGCCCCTCGATCGCCTCGGCCCCTGGATCGACACCCTCTCTCTCGCCCGCACCATTCTTCCCGGCCGCACTTCTTACGCCCTTGAAGATCTCGCGCCATCCCTAGGCCTCGCGCCAACAATCGCCGCCCTGGCCCCCTCCCTGGCGCCCCACGACGCCCTTTACGATGCCGTCGCCTGCGGCGAACTCCTCCGCCTCTTCTTCACCAACGGCCTCTCCTTCTGCCCCACCACCTAATCCCATTCCCCATTCCCCGTTCCCTCTTTTCAACTTCACAACTTCACAACTTTTCAACTTCCCAACTTTTCAACTCCCTCTTCCCCATTCCCTGTTCCCTGTTCCCTATTCCCTCATTTCCACATTGGCTGTTGGCTGTTTCCACATTTTCACATTTCCACATTTCCCCATTCCCCTCTTCAACCTTTCAACTTCTCAACTTTTCAACCTTTCAACTTCCTGTTCCCCGTTCCCCGTTCCCCCTCTTCACCTCCTCCACTGCCTTCTAAATGCGCTTGGCGAAACTCCCTCGACCCGCCTGAATAGGCGCGCAAAGTAATTCGGATCCTCAACCCCGCAGCGGGCGCCAATGGCTTCGACCGTCTCGTCCGTGAAGCGCAGCATGCGCTTGGCGCGAGCGATCCGCGCCTTTGCCACGGCCTTCCCGAGTGTGAAGCCATATCGGGCGGCGAACTCCCGCGCAAGGGTGTATTTGTTCAGACAGGCCAGTGCCGCAAGTCGGTCAAGTGTCACCTCCTCCGCGCAGTGTTCCTCGATCCAGTCGTAAACCTTGGCAAGACGCCGCGCGCGGAAATCCGGCGCTGCGCTTGAGGCGTCTTCCGTCAATAGCGCGAGAAGCGCGGCCAGCGCGGCGTTGGCCTGCAAGTCGCCAACGGGGCCTGCCGCAGAGGCGGCGTCCCAGACCGTCTGCCAGAGCGCACGGTAGCGTTCGGGCGATGTTGCGCGCACCACCGGCCCGCCAGCACCTTCGCGCCAACGGGCGTGGAGCGCCGCCGCAGTCGGCCCGTCGAAGTGAATCCAGAGCAAGCGCCATGGCGCCTGCGCCGCATGGCCGTAGCCGCGATGGCAGTCCAGCAACGCGCACTCCCCGGCCCGCAACGGGTGCGCCTCGCCGCCCTCGTGGATCGTCCCCTTCCCCTCCTCCACGAAAAGGAACAGGAATGACCCCAGACTGGCGCGGCCGCTCTCGTTGGGGCCGCTAGGCGCCAGCTCCCCTATCTCCTGCACATGCAGTAAGGATGTCCGCGCAAAATCGTCCGGGGTGCATAGCAACCGCCGCGACGCCGAATTCGCATTATGCCCAGTTTTCATGCCAACAGTCTGCCATACCCTGCGAAAAAAGGCAAGTCAATATCGTGCTATAAAATGTCAATTGCGTCTATTCCGTTCCTGCGCTCCGTATGCTAGAATTATTACCCTCAATTTTAGAAGGAACAGGCAAATGGAAAAAAACGCGAAAATCTTCGTCGCTGGCCACCGCGGCATGGTGGGTTCGGCAATCATCAGGGCTTTGAAGCGCCAGGGCTTTGAGAACATCGTGGTGCGGCCCCATGCCGAACTCGACCTGCGCAACCAGGCGGCGACCAACGCCTTCTTCGAGGCGGAGCGGCCTGACTACGTCTTCCTCGCTGCCTCCAAGGTGGGCGGCATCGCCGCCAACTCGGCCGCGCCCGCCGATTTTCTCTACGACAACGCCATCCTCGAGATGAACGCCATCCACGCCGCCTGGAAAAACGGCTGCAAGCGGCTTCTCTTCCTGGGCTCGTCGTGCATCTACCCCAAGTTCGCCCCGCAGCCGATGCCGGAGAACTGCCTGCTTACGAGCGCCCTTGAGCCGACCAACGAGGGCTACGCCCTGGCCAAGATCGCCGGCCTCAAGTATTGCGCCTACCTGAACCGCCAGTATGGCACCGACTTCGCCTCGGTCATGCCCACGAACCTCTACGGGCCTAACGAAAACTACCACCCCGAGCACAGCCACGTCCTTCCGGCGCTCATCAGGCGCTTCCACGAGGCCAAGGTCGCCGGCGCGCCATCGGTCACATGCTGGGGCGACGGCTCGCCGCTCCGCGAGTTCCTCTACGTCGATGACCTCGCCGAACTCTGCCTGAAGATCATGGAGAAATACCATGGCGACGACCCCGTCAACGGCGGGTCCGGCCACGAAATCACGATCAAGGCCCTTTCCCACCTCGTTGCGAAGACCGTCGGCTACGAGGGTGAAATCCTCTGGGACACCTCCCGACCCAACGGCACCCCGCGCAAGCTGCTCGACATCTCCCGCGCCATGGCCCTGGGCTGGAAGCCGAAGACCTCCCTTGAGGAGGGCCTTCGCCTCGCCTACCGCGACTTCCTCGAAAACCCGATGCGCGTCGAGCGCTAGCCTTTGGCTCCACAACTCACGCCAGGCAGCCTAGCAGGATGCCGGCGAGTCCAAGGACGGCGCCTATCGCCTGGCGCACGTTGATGCGCTCGCGTAGGACGATTAGGCCGTATGGGAAGAAGCCTATGATGCAGGCCGCGACCATCACCGGATAACCCATCGACCCTGCACCAAGCCGCTCAAGGGTGTCCAGGCCGGGGAATGCGAGATACTTGCTCGTCAGGAACGAGACTAGCCCCACGCCTATGGCCCATACGGCAAGCGAACGGAGTTCGCCTTGCCGCATCGGCCCGGCGCGCTGGCCCCGCATCCGCTGAATCGCCAAGTGCGCCAGCGCCGCCATCAGCAGCCCGAAATAAATGGCGAAGGTGCGGAAGGTGCCGGAGAAGTCGCTCCCTTTTTCAAGATACGACGGCAAATTGGCGGCGCACTGGTTGATCCCGCAAAATAGCATCCCCAGCAAAGCCGCCGGCAGCCACAGGCGCATCTGCATGCTCTCCGCCCGCCCCTCCTTGCAATTGTCCGCTCCCCATCCTTGTTGTCGTCCGCTTGTTGTCCCCTCCCCTAGCTCTTGTCCGCATGCCACTTCTTGTTGTTGTCCGCTTGTTGTCCCCTCCTCTTGCTGTCGCCCGCTTGCTGTCATCCCCTCCTTGCAATTGTCCGCTCCCCCAACTCCCCGTTCCCTGTTCCCCGTTCCCCATTCCCTCATTTCCACATTGGCTGTTGGCTGCTTCCACACTTTCACATTTCCACATTCTTTGCCTTGTCCTGATTCGCGGGCTCCGTCCCGCGTATCCCCCCTAAAGGCATATAAAAACACGCTTGCCACGATTAGCGTAATCCCGCAGAATCGGCCAATCCCCATCGGCACGCCGAATACAAGCCACCCCATGAGGAATGGGTAGATCAGCCCAGACTGTATGATCGCCCAGACGATGGCGTTCGGGCCGCTCTTCATCGCCCTGCCCATCATCATGTTCATCAGGTAGTTGAAAACGCCGCACAGCAGCGTCGCCGCTATTACAAGCGTCCATGTCAGCGCGGGCGCGCCGTCCTGCGGCAGAAAGGCCGTCGGCGCGGCCGCCCATCCCGCCAGGCCGAACACTACGCACACGACGCACAGAAGGATCTGGTAGCGGACAAGATTGTAGCCGCGCCGCTCTACATGCCCGACGGCCGCGCCAACGGAGACCCAGCTCAATCCCGTTGCGAAGAGAAGGAGAATCGCCTTTGTCATTGGTAATCCTGCCTTGTTATTATGGCATCCCTGAACTCCAGCCCTGGCGCGTTCTCCACCTCAAAGGCCTCTTCCGCCTCAACTGTTCCCCGGACCTTCTCGAACACGATGCCGCGCAGCGGCGTCTGGTCGTTCCCCTTGACTACAAAGGACTGCTTCGCCTTTGTCTCGATGTTCCTGAAGGTCATGTGGCCGAAGTCGCGCAACACAATCCCCGGCTCGACGAGGAGTTCCACCGGATGCCCGTAGCAGTCGATCTTCCAGTTCTCGAAGAGTATTCCCTCCGTCTTGAGGTAGCCGTTGTCCCCTTCGTTGAGATAGATGTGCGGTTGCCTGGAGAGAATGGCGTTGTTGCCCTTGAAGGTGATGTCGCGGAATGTCGCGTTGCGGACCGTGTCGTCGGACGGACACCCGATCCTCACGCCCTGGCAGAAGCTGTCGAGTGCGCAGTTCGTCACGACGACATCCTCCGTGACGACCTCCGCCTCGCCGGGATACCCGTAGCGTATTGAGCGAAGCACAAGGCAGTCGTCGCCAGTCTTGAAGTAGGAGTCGCGGACGCGCACGCGGCGGCAGCCGTCGAAGTCGATGCCGTCGCTGTTGATCATCTTCTGCTCGGCCTCGATGCGTATGCGCGAAATGTCGATGTCCTCGCAGAGGCGCAGCCACATTGTCCAGAGCGGGCAGTCCTTGAATGTGACGCCCTCGAAGCGGACGCGACGGCAGCCGCGCATCACGACGGTGCGGGGGCGCGGATGCGGCGGCTTGGCCCACCAGTAGCCCCAGAGCGAGGATGTCTGGTCGAAGAAGGCGGGGCCGTCGATGCGGATTGTCCCCGTCCCGGTGATGGCTACATCCTCGGCGTTCTCCGCGAAGATCAGCGCCTTGCGCGTAACCGTAGGCGAACTGTTCGCGTCGCCGTAGCGATAGACCATGTCCAGCGGGATGGCGTCGTCATAGTCCTCGGGGCGCGATCCGCCCTCGATGACCGCCCCTTCCTCAAGATGCAGCTCCACGCCGCTTCGCAGATAGAGCGTCCCGCAGCGGTGGACCCCCGCCGGCACCGATACGCGCCCGCCACCGGCGGCCGCTGCGGCGTCGATTTGCGCCTGAAGCGAAGCGCCGAAGTTGTCTTCACTTAGTTTTTGCATGTTGTCAATGATACTTCATCCCAACTGCGGATGCAACTGCTACCAACCGGCGTCGCTGTCAGCTGTCTTGGAAGAAGGCTACGAGGAATGAATGTGGAGGCAAGGCGTCAGGCAGCGGCACCGCCTCCCATGTGCGTTTTTCATCCGTGATTCGGCATTCCCCTGCCATCGTCCACTCGCCCCACCTTGCCATCATCCGCCCTTCCCCACTTGCTGTTGTCCGCTTGTTGCCTTCCCCACTTGCCATTGTCCGCACCTCCCCACTTGCTGTTGTCCGCTTGCTGTCTTCCCCACTTGCTGTTGTCCGCTTGCTGTCCCATGTCCTGATTCGCGGGCTCTGTCCCGCGTATCCCCCTCTTGCCATCATCCGCTTGCTGTCCCCCGTATCCCCCAGCGCAAAGGGCACCTCCTCGCCACCGGGGTTGGCGAGCATCAAGGCCAGCGACCCGCCCTTGTCCCGCGCGGCAGCAGCATAGACCGCCCTGCCCTCGTCCTGCCGCGAGGGCGAGCGCGGTGCGCCGCACTCGCGGATCTTCACCGCCGTTCCACGCTTGCGCAGCTCGTTAAATGCCACGAACGCCCAATATGCCTTGTGCGGTTGGTAGGTGAGCGGGTTGAAGAGCGGGGAATAATCGCCCAATCCACACCTTGCGTCGTAGATCGCCGCAGAGTCAAGCGGCCCGTTCTGGAATAGCAAAAGCGCGGCGGCAATCTCCGCCGCTTGTTGCGCGGTGCCGAGCTTGTCATGCCTCGGCTTCGGGAGCCATTCGTCCAGGCAAGTCTCGACGCCCGCGAGTCCGGCCTTGTCGAGGTGTTCGCGAACATAGCCAATCTGCTGCGCCAGTTCCTCCACACCAGAATAGCTGTGGAAGGAAAGGAAGTCAAGCGGGCAACCATGTTCGCATATGAAGCGCAGGAACTCGTGGAAGCACTTCAGGTGGTGTTCCCCGCGCTCTGAATAATCTTTCCAGAAGGCCATGCCGACGCCACACCCGGCGTAGCCGCCAATTTTCAAATGCGGGAAGGCCGCCTTCAGATGCTTTGACGCGACTTCGTAGAGGCGGCAGTAGTCGGCGAAGGTGCCGCGCCACATTTCGTTCTCCTCGGGCGCGATGCGGCTGTCAGGCTCGTTCCATATTTCCCAGTGGCTTATTTCCAGCCGATGGCCATTGGCCCAGCCCTCCGTGTAGTGCCTGATGACATGCTCGCAGATGCGCGCCCACTTGGCGAAGTCGGGGGGCGGCACGGAGCGGAGCGGCGGCAACCCCCACTGCACCCAGTTCTCAATGGTCACGCCAAGGCGGAAGAAGGGTTCTACGCCATTTTCTGCCAGCGCCAGCAGAAGCGAATCGGTGTAGGCGAAACGGTAGTTCGCCGGATCCGTTTCGTCGGCGGCGAAGTCGGGGAAGAGATTCGGGACATCTACGAACATGCCGCCGCCAAGGCGGCCTCCCACGTCGTGGAGGCGCGAGAAGGGGATGCCGGCCTCCTTGAGGAAGTGCAGCATCGACCAGCCGTTCATGGCGCCGACCATCGGCGGCTGCCCCACGCCGTTCACCGGCTTGATCGGCCCGCCTGCTGCGGCGGGATCGACGATATGGATTACTGTGGACATTTTTGGAAGGATATCATTCCGGCGGCATTGCCCCACGTGCCGAACCAGAAACGATTCGGCACAAATGGGTCGGCGGCAAGAAACATGACTTCGGGACGGTCGAGGCCACCTCCGACATGGCGTTCCCATGTGGCCCCGCCATTCGGGGAAGAGAGAAGACCGAGTCCGCCGAAACCGGGATCATGCCAGCGGGCGCTGCGCGTGGCAAGGACGATGCGCCCAACGCGGGCGTTCTTCACCGATCTACTCTGGTGAGGCGGAAATTGTCTATCTAAATATGGGCTGGTCACTTGATGTCGTAGGCCCCGTCCATGATCACGGTTTGGCCGATAATCTGGCTCGCCTCTTCAGAAAGGAGATATATGGCGAGTCCGGCGACCTCTTCGACGGTCCCGAATCGCCCTGTGGGGATGCGGTCATGCCGCATGGAATCGCCTTCGTGCCAGTTGTTCATCTCTGTCGCGACAGGTCCCGGCCCAATGCCGTTGATGACGATTCCGTAGGACGCGAACTGCCTGCCCCAGCCGCGCGTAAGGCCGACAACCCCTCCCTTGGATGTCGCGTATGGCCCGTAATACGGCTCCGTCGCGGCCACGCTCGCGATGTTGAGGAGATTGCCAGGTATGCTGTTGCGGTAGAAGTGGCGGACCGCCGTCTGCATCATGAAGTATGACGCCTTGAGGTTGATGTCCATGACATGGTCCCACTCCTCTTCGGTGAGGTCGAGCATCCCCATGCCCCATTCGTGCCGCGGCGTCAGGACTCCGGCGTTGCTGACGACGATGTCGATTCCTCCGAGCATTTGGACGGCGCGGTCGAAGTTGCCCTGCATGGCCGGGATGTCCGCTATGTTCCAGGCAAGCCATTTCGCGCCGATTTTCTCCGCCGCAGGACGCAGCGTGTCCTCGTTTCTCCCGGTGACGACAACCTTGACGCCAGCCGCGACAAGCCGTTTTGCGATTTCATGGCCTATGCCGCGGCTCCCGCCGGTGACAAGCGCCTTTGTTCCCCTGATTCCCATGACAGTCCCCCTATTTAGAAAAGAAGTTGCGCGACAGGAAATCGTCCTTCACAATGTCAGGCAGGCTCGTGAACCGCGCCGAATAGCCGCAGACGCGGACGACGAGCGACTGGTGCCTTTCCGGGTGCGCGACGGCGTCGAGCAGTTCCTCCCTGTCCACGCAGTTGATTTGAAGGGCGCCGACGGATGAACGGGCAATCGTCCGCATCATCGCCTCCCAGATCGGGAGGTCGATGTCCCCGTATGGCATCGTGACGTTCAGCACGCTGTTGGCGGCGACGCGGCTCGCGTCGATTGAGTCGAAGCTGCGGATCACGCTCGTTATGGAATCGACGCGGTGCAGCGAAGAGGGCGTCAGCCCGCGCGCGAAGAAGTCCCCGTCGCGGCGGCCGTCCGGCGTCGCCCTCATCGTCTTCGCCCACCGGTACATCTCCATGAAAAGCATGTAGCCGACGGTCACGCGCCCGCCCCAAAGCGCGGGGAGGGCATCCGCGCACGCGGCGATGCCGCCTGTCAGGAACTTCGCTATTGCGCCACTCTCCTCCGTCCCGTCGCCGAAGAAATGGCAGCGGAGCGCGTCGTTGCGCAACTCCTCCGAAGTCCAGTTGGCGCGCACGGCGTCAAGCAGTTCCGGCAGGGAGCACCGCCTCCTGTCGAAGCAAAGTTCCTTGATGGCGAGAAGCGAGTCTATGACGTTCGGCAGACCCGCGACGACGATTTCGTCAAAGTTGTATCTCGCCCCGCCGTCTGTGACGTCGCGCCCCTTGGCGATGCAGTCGTCAAGCGTGGCGGAAAGGAGCGGGTGCGGATCGACAAGGCTCCACGACTTGCGGGCCTCCACGGCCACGCGTGCGCGGGACTCCATCACGGCGCGGAAGTTCCGCATCGTGGTCTCCATCACTTCGCCAAACGTCGCAGCGCCGTCGAGCGGCATGATGCGGAACGGCAGGCCCTCGCCCGAATAGCCGCCGTGCACGGACAGTTCCAGGATTTTGAGGGCGGAGAGGTAGGAGCAGTGCTCGTTCGTGCATCCGGGGACGACTGGCTCCCAGCATCCGAGGATTGAGTAGTCGCGTGCGTCCTCCGGCGCGACGCCGGCCCTGGCCAGCGCCGACGCCAGCGCGCCGTCGTTCTGGTAGAGCATCGTCGATTTCCCGGCCTTCAGCATTGCGTTGACCAGGTCAAAATACTCCCTGGGCGAGTCCGCGCCGAAGCGGCACTTGATCTTCGGGTAGATGATGTCGCACTCGCGCGTCGCGCGCAGGAAAAGCTCCGTGACGGCGTTGAACACCGGCGCGCCGTTGCGGTCCGAGCCGCCCAGCGTATAGACGGCATTGACTAGCGAGTCGTCCTGGCCAGGCATGTCGTGCGGGATGCGCATGTCGAAGAGGAGCAGAAACTCGCAGACGAGGCGATACGCCTCTTCCCCGGTCATGCGGCCGCTTTCGACATCGGCGCGGTAGAACGGCCACAGCAGCGCGTCTAGCCGCCCAAGCGAGTAAAGCCCGCCGCCTTCGAGTGCCGGAATCGCCTGCTGGATGAAGAAGACGGTTTCAAGCGCCTCGTAAAACGTCGCGGGCGGCTCCCACGGGACGCGCGCCGCCGTGGCGGCAATCCGCTCCCAGTGC
>JAGCUY010000195.1 GCA_017962605.1 Kiritimatiellia bacterium
CCCGTTCCCCGTTCCCCATTCCCTATTCCCTATTCCCTATTCCCTATTCCCTGTTCCCTATTCCCTGTTCCCCGTTCCCCGTTCCCCGTTCCCACTATTTGCCTTCAATCCGAAATGGGGCTATAATGAAAATGCCGTATTCAAACGGGGTGGCCCCGGGCGGACGGCGGAGTTAACGTTTAACAACGAAAGGAAAACAGAAATGGCACACTGCATCAGCGATGACTGCGTCAAGTGCGGCGCTTGCAAGGAAGCCTGCCCCGTGGCGGCGATTTCCGAAGGCGACACGAAGTTCGTGGTCGATGAAGGCCTGTGCGTGGACTGCGGAGCCTGCGAAGGCGCCTGCCCGACGGCCGCGATTCAGCCTAAGTAAGGCAAAAGGCGGCCGCGGCCAATGCCGCGGCCGTCTCTTTTTTCACCATGTCACTCATTGAAAAAATCGAGAAGATTTCCTCGCGGCGGCGCTTCGGGATGCGCCCCGGCCTTGACCGCATATCAAGCCTCCTCGGCGCGCTCTCGAATCCCGAGCGGGATCTCGTCTGCATCCACGTGGCCGGAACTAACGGCAAGGGCTCGGTGGCCGCGACGATTGCAGCCGTTCTCCAGCATGCCGGATTTGGCTCGGTTGGCCTCTACACCTCGCCCCATCTCGTCTCATTCAACGAGCGCATCCGCATCGACGGCGTTCCCATTTCCGATGCCGCGCTTGAGGCCGCAATCGACGAAACCCTCGCTGCCGACGACGGCACCCCCACTTTTTTTGAACTCGCGACCGCCACGGCGTTCGTCGCCTACCGCGCCGCCGGCGTGCGGTTGGCCGTCGTTGAGGCGGGCCTCGGCGGCCGCCTCGACGCCACAAACGTCATCATCCCGGCCGTATCGGTAATCACCAACGTAGGGCTTGAGCATTGCCAGTGGCTCGGGCCGGACATCCCCACCATCGCCGGCGAAAAGGCCGGCATCGTCAAACCCGGCCGCCCCATTGTGACCGGCGCGATGGACGAGGCCGCGCTCGCCGTAATCGCCCGCCGCGCCGCCGAAGTCGGCGCGCCCATGCCACAGCCCGAGGTCTCCGTCACCATGCGCAAGGCGAAGGACGGTACCACGCGCATTTCCTTTGAAGACGGCTTCCGCGCCCTCTCGTCGATCCGCTTCGCGCTCACCGGCGACTACCAGCGCGAAAATCTGGCAACCGCCTTGGCGGCGCTGGAGGTATTCTCGCAAACCGCGGGCTTGCCCCTGCCGGATGAGGCCTTCAAGGAGGGCCTTGAAACGGTTTCCTGGCCTTGCCGCTACCAGGTGGTGCGCCAGTCGCCAAGAACGATCACCGATGGCGCCCACAACCCTCCGGCGGCCGAGGCCCTTGCGCGTTCGCTTGCCGCGGAGAAGGCTCCGCTGGCGCTTGTGGCGGGCATCTGCGCCGACAAGGACGCTTCCCGCTTCCTTCGCACGCTGAAGCCTCGCTTCAAGGCCGCCTTCGCCACCGAGACGCCCAACGAGCGCACGATGCCGGCGGCCGAGGCCGCCGCCATCATGCGACAGGCCGGATTCAACGTCATGGGCGCAGAGCCCGACTGGCGCCACGCCCTCGACGCGGCCACCGCGTGGGCGGAGGCCAATGGCGGCGCCATCGTCGTCTGCGGCTCGCTCTTCCTCGCCGGAGCGGTCGCCGACTCCTTCGGCGCGCTCCCTTGGGAGTCGTCCGTTCCATCGCCAAATGAAAGGCTATAGTTGCATTCCCATTGGCTGTTTCCCTGTTCCCCGTTCCCCCATTTCCACATTGGCTGTTTTCACACTTTCACATTTCCACATTCATTAATGCTTCCGTCTTATAAAATTCTTTTTCTTGGCAGCGGGACATCGGCGGGCGTGCCAATGGTCGCATGCGACTGTCCGGTCTGCCATTCGAGTGACCCCCACGATCGGAGCACACGCTCCAGCATCTACATCTCCGTTGGCGGCCTGAAGATTCTCGTCGATACCTCCCCCGACTTCCGCGAGCAGGCCTTGCGCCATGACATCCGCCGCGTCGATCACATCTTCATCACCCACGCGCATGTGGATCACCTTTTCGGTCTCGACGACATTCGCCGCATCAACACGGTCCAGAACACCGACATCCCGCTTCACGCTGCGCCGGAGACCCTAACCGACATCCGCCGCATCTTCGACTACGTGTTCAGGGACCCGATTCCTGGCACATACCGTCCGCAACTGACGCTTCTTGAAATGAGAGGCCCGATTCTCATTGACGCCCCCGCTGGCGGCCAGGTCGAAGTGGCGCCGGTGGATGTCGTGCACGGCCATACCAAGACCCTTGGCTACGTCTTCACATACGCCGGGCGCAGGTTCGGCTATGTTCCGGACTGCCACGAAATGCCGCCGGCAACGAAGGCCGCGCTGTCCAGCATCGACCTCCTTGTTATTGACACACTTAAGCGAACGCCGCACCCCACTCACCTGACGCTGGAGGCGGCCCTCTCCTTCATTGACGAACTGAAGCCGCGCCGCGCACTGCTCACGCACATCGGCCACAGCCTTAGCCATGCGGAGCTGGAGGCTGAACTCGCGGCGCATGGCCCGGTCAAGGTCGCGCCCGCCTACGACGGCCTGGAGGTTGAGCCGTGAGCGGTGCCGCCCTCACCATTGAAGAACGCTTTGCGGCGGCGATGGCAAGTTGTATTGATGGCCGAGTTGCGCCCGACTGTCCTAAGCAGGTCATGCGCCGACTTGGCCTAGCCGTTTCCGGCGGGTCAGATTCGATGGCCCTCTTTCACTTGGCGGCGCAGTGGTGCAAGGACAATGGCGTCGATGCGGTGGTTCTCTGCTTCGACCATGCAATCGAGGGCGAGAACTCCGCCGAAGAGGCGAAGTTCGTGTGCGCGGCAGCTGAAGCCCTGGGGCTGGAGTTGGTGGTGGAGCGCGCCGATCCGCCGGTGAGGGAAGGCAACGGCAAGTCGCTTGAAATGGCGGCGCGGGATGCGCGCCGCGCCTTCTACATGCGCGCCGCAGAGGCGCACCGCCTTGACGCAATTGCCACCGGCCACCAGCGCGACGATGTGGCCGAAACCGTGCTGCTGCGCCTCCTGCGCGGCGCCGGTGCCGCCGGCCTATCCGGCCTTCGCCCTAATTCGCACGCCTCCCGTCCTGACTCGCGGGCTCTGCCCCACGTACCCACACTCCGTCCCCTCCTTGGCTTCTCCCGCTACGAACTCCGGCAATGGCTGCAGTCGCGCGGCAAAAGCTGGATGGAGGATGTCGCAAATTCCAACCTTAAAATTCCCCGGTGCCGGATGCGCATGCGAGGCATCCCCGCTCTGGCTGCGGCCATGGGTGAAGAGGAGGGACGCATTGTCGAGGCCCTGGCGCAGTCTGCGGCCATCCTGCGAGAGGAGGATGGCCTCCTTGCGCAACTTGCGGATGACTGGCTCGCTGCGCATGGCGGCATTGACGCGCCGCTCTCCCTGGGCGCCCTATGCAATGAGCCGCTTGCCCTTGCCCGCCGCGTGGTGCGCGAGTGGCTCCTGCGCCACGCCGGTGCCGAAGCCACAGGCTTTGAAACCGTCGAGGCGCTTCTTGCAATGCCCAGAGGCGGCACTCTAAACCTTCCCGGCGGCGCCATCGCCGACATTGACGCGCAAGGCTATGTCTTGACTCGCGGCTCTCCTGTCTTGACTCGCGAGCTCTGTCCCGCGTGCCCGCTCCCTCTTTCCGGTTCCGTCTCCTGGGGCGCATACGCCATTGCCACGTCTCCTTGCGCCACAGTCGAGCGCACACGCGAGGCGCCTGGCGCATGGCCTGCCTCGTGCACCCTCTCGGCGCGTGCCATCTGTGCGGCTGGCGGGCTGTCCGTTCGAGGCCGCCGTCCGGGCGACAGGATGCGCCCCTTCGGCATTGACGGCTCGCGCAAGCTTCAGGATATCTTCGTCGATTGCAAAATCGACGAGTCCCTTCGCGATGCCTGGCCGGTCATTTGCGCCGGAGAGGAAATCGCATGGATTCCCGGATACAGGATTGCCGCGCCATTCGCCGTTGCGGATGGGGAAGAGGTGGTTCGCATTGAGGTGAACAAACTATGAAGCGCCTCGTATTTCTCCTCCTCGTAATCTTGATCCACGGGTTCAGCCCCGCGTCCACGCTCACTTACCGTCGCGCAA
This sequence comes from Kiritimatiellia bacterium, assembly GCA_017962605.1. Taxonomy (GTDB): domain Bacteria; phylum Verrucomicrobiota; class Kiritimatiellia; order RFP12; family JAAYLN01; genus RGIG5952. The sequence goes on from JAGCUY010000195.1 coordinate 4,158, forward strand.
TCGAGCGCGTGACATCGCTCGACCCGGCCGAAGCCGCCAGCGCCTACGCCTCCCGGTGCGTATCGCTTATCTATGAGCCACTGCTCGAATATGACTACGAGGCGCGGCCATACGCGCTGCGGCCCTGCCTCGCGACCGCCATGCCCGAAATTTCGGAGGATGGTCTGACCTACACCTTCGTTATCGACACCAATGCCTGCTTCACGGCCGACCAGTGCTTCGGCCTTGGCGCAGACGGCGCGCCGCTCTCGCGCCATGTGACTGCCGAGGATTTTGTCTTTTCGCTCAAGAGGCTTGCTGATGCCAAGGTCGCTTCGTCGGGCTACTGGCTGCTGGATGGCCACATAAAAGGCATTGAGGCCTTCCGCGAGGCGTCGAAGGGGGCAGCCCCAACAGACTACGCCCTTGACGTGGAAGGTCTCCAGGCGCCAGCGCCAGACAGGCTCGTGATAAAACTCTCCTCTCCCTCGCCGGTGTTCCTGTGGCAGATGGCGATGCCATACGTGGCGGCGGTGCCGCGTGAGGCGGTGGAGTTCTACGGTGCGGCCTTCCGCGACCATCCCGTGGGCACCGGACCATACGCGCTTGAGAAGTGGCGGCGCAACTACTCCTTGCGCTTCCGCCGCAACGAGGCATGGAGAGGATGGAGGAAGAACTCAAATCCGAAATCTGAATTTCAACCTTTTGACTTCCTCTACTTCCCAACCATCGACGATCCCTCCACGCAGTGGCTGGCCTTTCTGGCAGGCGAACTCGACCTCCAGGGCGAAATCCTGCGCGACAACTGGGACGATGTAATCGGCCCCGACGGCGCGCTCTCGCCGGCCCTTGCGGGGCGCGGCATCGTCCTTGAGCGCGCGCCAACCCTTGAAGTCGGCTACATCGGCATCAACATGCGCGATCCCCTCCTTGGCGGCAACAAGGCGCTTCGCCAGGCGCTGAATGCCGCATTCGACACCAGCCGCTGGGAGCGCTTCCACCGAGGCCGGGCGCTTGCGTCGAACGGACCGGTGCCGCCAAATGTCGCCGGTGCCGACAACTCCCCGCTTCCCTTCGGTCGCGGTGCGGAGGTGGCGCGGCGCCTTCTTGCCGAAGCCGGATACCCCGATGGCCGCGACCCCGCCACGGGCCGCCGCCTGCGCCTTGTCCTTGACATCGGCAAGACATCGCAGGACATCCGCGAATCGACCGAATTGCTTGTCGCCTTCATGGACGAGTGCGGGATTGAGCTGGTCCCCGAATACCACACATGGCCGGCCTTCTTGAAGAAAGTCGGCGAGGGGCGTTCGCAGCTCTTCCGCATAGCATGGGTGGGCGACTATCCCGATGCCGAGAACTTCCTTCAGCTGTTCTACGGGCCAAACGCATCGCCGGGGCCGAACCGCTGCAACTACGAGAACCCCGAATATGACGCCCTGTTCCGCGAGGCCATGGCGGCGCCCGAGGAACGTAGGCTTGAGCTTTACGGCGAGATGCAGCGCATCCTCAAGGAAGACTGCCCCTGGATTTTCGTGAGCCACGCCGTGTCGGCGGCGCTGGTCGGGCCGCGCGTCAAGGGCTATCGCGCCCACGACTTCCCCTACGGCATGGAGAAGCACCTACGCGCCAAGTAGGGCGGCGGTCATCGACTCAAGGAAGCGCGGCACGGAGAATTTTTCGGCGTGGGCGCGGATTGCGGCTGCGTCCCATTGGTGCGCCGCTGCGCGGGAGACGGCCTCTTCAAGGGCTTCGGTTGTTTGCTCGGAGAAGAATACTCCGGTTTCCCCATCGACTACCGTTTCGGTGGCGCCGCCCTTGCCGAAGGCGACAACGGGCTTGCCGCATGCCATTGCCTCAAGCGGGACGATGCCGTAGTCCTCTTCGCCGGGGAATACGAGCATCCGGCAGTGGCGGTATAGTTCGAGGACATCGTCGTCGTCGCGCCAGCCCAGGAATTCCACATTCGGCGCGGCGAGCGCCTGGAGCCGCCTGGAGCCGCTGCCTACGCCGACCACCTTGAGCGGGAAGCCGGTGCGGGAATAGGCGCGGACAGCGAGGTCGATGCGCTTGTATGGAACAAGCGCCGAGACGATGAGGTCGTAGTCGCCGCCTGTGTCGCCGTCCGGCGCGGGAGTGCAGCGGTCGGTGTCAACGGGCGGATATACGACGCTGCTGTCACGCCCGTAGAAATCATGGATGCGGCGCTGGACATGGCGGCTGATGGCGATGAAGCGATCGACGCGGGCGGTGTGGGCCTTGTCCCAGCGGCGGAGCCAGGCGAGGTATGGCGCGGCGATGGCGGCCTTCACGGGGCCGAGGTATTCGCGCGGGAAGAGCCAGGCGTAGCGCATGGGCGTGAAGCAGTAGCAGACCATCTCCGCGCCAGGCGGCGGGTTGAAGGCATGTGCCACGCAGGAGTTCGTGGTAAGGAAGAGGTCGCAGTTTGGAACGCGGGTCGTGGTGGCGGCGAGGCTCATGAGCGGGAGCATCCGGCGGTAGTTTTTAATCGCGCCCGGAATGTGCTGCATGAAGGATGTGATGATCTGGCGGGAGCGGATTGGCTCCGAGACCGCACCGGGATTGGAAATGAGGGTCACGAGGGGAGCGGAAGGAGCCGCCTGGCAGAAGAGCTCCAGGACGCGTTCGCCGCCGCGCATCCCCGTGAGCCAGTCGTGGCCGAGGACCACGCGGCGACCAGAGAGGAAGGTTGCAAGGGGATTTAAGGGATTTTCGGTCATTGTGGAATTATGATCTGAATTTGAAATCTAAGATCTAAGATCTGAAATTCGGGATTCGGGATTCGATGATTTGAAA
>JAGCUY010000196.1 GCA_017962605.1 Kiritimatiellia bacterium
ATCTTCGTATCCACGCCCCGGTACGCCGGATTCGCCTCCCGCATCTGCGCGTCGTGGCGGATAAGGGCGTCAAGCCCTTTTGAGAGTTGTGCGAGCATATCCGAGAGTTCCTGCTGAGCCTTGACCGCGGCGGCGACGGCCTTGCCGGCGGGGGTCGAATTCTCGTCGAAATTCTCTTGCGGGGTGAAGGCCTCTGCGAGTTCGCGTCCGGTGAACTTGGCGAGCGCCTTGAAAGTCTTGGCGGCCGTTTCGCCGGCCTTTTCGAGGGCCTTGAGCGAATTGCGGTCGAGGGCACCGTCGTCGACGAGCTTCTGGAAGGTCCGCTTGACCTTCGAACCCGTGAGGCTCGCGGTGGAGTTCTTGGCGGCCTTTATGAGGAGCACGTCGAGCTGGCCGACCATCTTGCCGGCGGGATTGGTTTGCTGTTGCACTTCAGGCACCTGCTGTCCGGGAGCCTGTGGCTGCTGGGCACCCTGGACCCTGGCGGCCTCGACGCCGCGGAGGAAGTAATCCATCGAAACATCATTGATTTTTACGTTGCGCAATGGCATAGGTGTTCTCCTGAAGTAAATTTGATGAATGAATTTTGGTGCCCCGAATGTTAATGCCCGCTGCTTCCGTGTTCTGCTGCTTCGCGTCCAGCCAGTTGCGCTTTTGTCTATAATTTATCATGCTTTTGATAAAAAACAATGTGCCGGACGAAATTTCTGCCCAACTTCATATTCAATTTATGTCGGGGAGCATGCGACCTATGATTTTTATTGTAGATGGTTCATTTTACGTGAAATTCATTGCAATGACAACTTGACATATTATATTGAAGTCATGTCATTTATGTCTGACAGGCAGAGATGATCCGAAAACGTCCCCCAGCTTCCCAAAAATCATAAAGCGATAATTGACTTCTTGTGCTGTTTGCAACTTTTTGTCCATGGCGTGTGAACATTGCAAGAAGGCATAATCTTCAACGTAAAAATCCACTGGAGACACTATGAGCGGACACGGCAGTTTCATTTCAATTAACAGTAACATTCCGATCAACAACGGCAACATCGGCAATGTCGAGAACATCCAACCGCAGGAGAACGTCAATCCGCAGCCGTTGAACGTCAACGGCGAGGAACCACAGGAGGTGGCGCAGCAGCAGGTTAATCCCCGCGAACTCACGAAGCAACTCGATGTTTTGCTGCTTCAGGCGGGCAAGCTCTCGACGAAGGGGGTTGATGCGCTGGCACTGAAGGAGCAAGTCCGCGACCTCGGACTCTCCAAGAAGGAACTCAAGACCCTAAATACGCTTATCGACAACGCCGCCAACACAATAAACGCGCTCGACAAGTTCACTGGGCGTGGACTCGCGACCGCGACGAAGCTGGAAATCGACAAAGCCGGCAAACACACGGAGATCTGGAACCTGGAGAAGCCGGCGGGCAAGGCCCTCCAGGCCGCGCTAGACGCCCAGGCGGCGCTTTCGGAAAAACTGTTCGAACTCATCTCCTCCAAGGAGATTTCTCGCGAAACGAAGGGCGCCCTCGAATCGGCGGCGATGATGTGCGACCGCCGTGCGTGCGAACTCGGGACGCTGGTGATGCAGTTCACCGACGCGGTCTCCAGGATGCGGAACAACGATCCGAATACGCTGGACCCGGAGGTGCTCGCTCGACTCGACACGAAGGTCCTCGATCTGATGGGAGAGAAGGCGGTCTCGATGCACGGCAACGCCGAGGCGCTTGTCCACATGAAGGAGACACTCGCACCGCTCGGAAAGCGGCTGGACGATTTCACGGCCAAGCCTGACAAGAGCATCACCAGTGAAGCCTTCGCGTCCATGAGAAAGGAACTTGCCGACGCCAAACTCGCTTTTGCGACCCTTGCGCGTGACGGCTACAAGGTCGGCGATAGCCGCGTCATCCCCGACAAGGCGTTCATGGATGCCGCCAAGGAAATCCTCGCCCAGATCGAAAAGCGGATGGAAAACGCGCGGAAGAAACTTGCCGAGGCCGCCCTTGTCTCCTACATCGACAGCATCTTCGCGCCGCCGCCGGAGCTGAAATTGCTTGACCCGAAGTTCCGTCCGCTGCTGAAGACCCTCTCAATCCATACTGTGAAGCTTGCCATCGAGATGGACGACGTACTCGCGGCCGCCCGGACGTACGTCAAAGATCCGACTCCCGCGAATCGCGCGGCCCTCGATGACGCCATCGCCGGCTACAACCAGAATAACTTGGCGGTAGCGGCATCACACATCGCGGAGAGCCTCTTCAACAACGCCGAGCTATTCCTCGTGACCGACGATTCTGTCCTGAAGAACAAGATTGCAAAGATGCCTCAGAACGTCCGCGACGCAATCACTCCAGAACTGATCCACGAGTTCAAGAAGGCGGTGAAGGAATTCACCAAGGGGAGAGAGGAGTCGCAAAATGCGTTAGCAAGTTTCTTCAAGAATGGGCACAACTACAAGACGCAACTCGCCCACTTGGATGATATGTTCAAGACCATCGAACGCATGGGCGACGAGGACTTCATGACGTCGAAGGTCTTCTTGAGCGCTTTCAAGGGCGAGCTCGCGCCTTCCACGCTGCTTGAGGCCCGCGTGCATGGAATGGAGGACGATGACGTGGACCCCGC
>JAGCUY010000197.1 GCA_017962605.1 Kiritimatiellia bacterium
GGACACCTCCCTCCGCCTCGGCACGTGGACCAGCAGGTGGAAGTGGTTGTCCATGACGCAGTAGTTCACGACCTTCACCCCGGAGAACGCCTCCGCCCTCCGGAGCATCTTCATGAACATCTCCTTCACCTCCCCCCCGTCACCCTTCAGCAGATGCGCCTGCAGCGCGCACCTGCTCATCACGTGGTAGTATGCCCCCTCGACCTTTACGCGTCTTCTCCTCATGGCTTTCCTTTTAGACTGAAGGGTGTCACCCTTCAAATTGTCATTTATTATAGCATAAATGGGGGAGGGCTACAAGGCTTGGTGGATGAGCCAGGCGGCGGAGGAGGCGAAGCCATGATCCATGCTGGCATCGGGAGAAAGGTTCTCCCAGAGCGTGCCGGTCAGGCGCGCCATGGGCGCGAAGTAGTTCCGTATCTCATCCAGGCACTGCGCGGCACGGCCGTTGCGCAGGAGCAGTTCCAGACGCAGGTATGCGCCGGGAATGGCGTTGGAGGCTGGTATCTCCGGGAATGTTCGTTTGACATCGCGGGATGGCCCGAATTCGGTGCGGAGCCGCTCCCATAGCGCCGGGCGCGTTTCCGGTGTCGCGGCGCCAAAGTAGAAGGCGTAATACTGTCCTGTCTCAGTAATGTGGTCCTGGAGGCGAAGCGCCCCGGTGGCGTCGCGCACGGCATTGTCTTCGAACCATTCACCATTCCAGGCGAGCCTTGCTGCCTTCTCACGCACTTCCGCGCCTTTTGCCGCGAGATCAGGTCGGTCCAGCAGCGAGGCCGCGGCTTCCAGCGCGGCGGCGTAGAGGAAGTTCGACGGGAAGTTCACGCCGCACACGTGATCCCTGTCGTTGCAAGGACTCCACTCGACAAATACCCAGCCGGGCATGTCTTCGAGAAGCCCGTCGGGTCCAGTGTGGCTTTCAAAGTATGCAAGCAGCGGCCCGATTTTCGGCCTTGACGCGGCGACCGTTGCCTCGTCGCCGGTGCGCTTGCGGTATTGCGCCAGCTCAAGGAGCCACCAAAGCGACCAGTTGGCGATGTATTCGCCTTTGAGCGCCTCCGCTGGATAGCACATCGGAACCATGCCATTGGGGAGTTCCGCCAGCTGCGGGGCGAGTGCGTAGTTTTCAAGAAAGACGCGTTCAACCGTGTTGCGTCCCGTGAAGAGCGATTCGGCGCGGCCGGTGAAGAGCGAGTCAAATAGCCATCCGGCGCGCTCGCGGCTGGGGCAGTCGGTGAGCAGATCGACCGAGTTCTGCGCGAATGTCTCGCGCGCGGCGGCGACGATGGCGTCAAGGGTTGCGTCGCCGGTGGGCGGCAGGACGGCCCGCGCCTTGTCGGGATTCTCGTAATCGACGATGCCAGAGCGTCCGATTTCGGCTGCGCCGTCGATGATCGCGACGGCGGCGAAGCGGACGCTGGATGGGTTGAAGGCGAGAAGGTCGTAGTCGCCTGGCGCGAGGCGCCATTTCAGCACGCGCGTCCATGAGGCGCGGAACGGGTTGACAGGGAAGGGAACGCCGTCAGGGGCACGGACTTCGTCGAAGGCGACGAGAATCGTAGCGCCGGAAGGATTGGCGGCGCGGACTCGCAGTGAGAGGAAGCCGGTGATGGTGCGTCCGAAGTCGAATAGTTGCGCGGGGATGGCCTGTCGCCTGATGTCGCCGCTTTCTTTGGCCTCGTCCGTCTGCGTGGGCTGGTGCAAGGCTCCGTTGGGCGTGGCGTCGGGCGCGTCGTCGTTCGGGGCGCGCTTGCCCTCCTGAACGTCGATGGCAGACTGTCCAAGGAGTCGTGCGGCGTCGAGGGCGGAGTCGTCCTCCCACTCGGAGGGGAGGTAGCCCTTGAACCAGCCGTTGCCGACGAGCGAGACCTCGCGGCGTTCAGGAGGAGTTGCGGAGAGGTCGGGTTCGACGGTGCCGTTCCAAATCGGCGCACCTGCGTCGTGGAAGGCGAGCTTCGGATAGGGGACGCCGCGCGGGAGGATGTGCGGCAATTGGCGCTGAACGGCTGCGGCGCGGGTCCATCCTTCAGGCGCGGGGCCGCCGCACATGAACGCGTTGGCGTCGGCGGCCAGGCGGTAGGATTCAACAAAGCCGCGCTGGTAGCTATAACGGCGCACGCGGCGGACGAGGGTTGCGTCATGCCAAGCCTCGAAGTCGTCGGTCGTTGCCAGGACGCGGCCATCTGCCGCGACGACCTCCGCCGCGAAGAAGGCATCCTGGTCGATGCCGTCGAAGCAGGGAACATGGGCGGAACGGATCTCGACGAAGATGATGGTGCGGCCTGATGTCCCGCACTTGCCAGGTTGGGAAGACAACGGAATCTCATCGACGCGGGCGTAGCCGTGGGCGGTGCGCGCGGGGCCGTGGGCTGCGAGGCGGCCGTTGATCCAGAGTCGATAGCTGTCTGCGGCGGCGAGGCGCAGGGTCGCGGGCCCGACGGCTTCTGGCAGGTCGATGGCAAGGCGGAACGCCGCCGCGACATTCATCGCGTCGGCTGGGAGGTCAATCCAAAGTGCTTTCATAGTATGAGGCCCTTCACGCGTGCGAGGCGCTCTGCGAGCAGGGCAGGGGAGGTCGCCTCGACGATGAGGCGGAGGTAGGGTTCGGTATTGGACTTGCGGAGGCTAAGCCACCAGTCCGGGTAGTCGAGGCGGATGCCGTCGAAATCGAGGCGGCGTGTTGGCGCGGCCTCTTCGGTGAGCGCCGAGACGGCGCGCGCCATGGCTGCATCCTTGTCGTCGATGCGGAAATTGAGTTCGCCGGAGTTGGCGTAGCGGGAAAGCGGGGCCATCATTTGCGAGAAGTTCGTGCCGCGCGCCTTCGCGGCGGCAATCTCGCGCAGGGAGACGAGCGCGGCTAGTTCGCCGGAGTCGCACCAGTGGAAGTCGCGGAAGTAATAGTGGCCGGCGAATTCGCCGCCGAACGGGGAGTTGAGTTCGCGGAGCTTCATCTTGGCGAAGGCGTGGCCGACTTTCCAAATGAAGGGGTGTCCGCCAAGTGCCTCGATTCGTTCGGTGGTGCCGCGCGAGGTGCGGATGTCGTGGAGGATCGTGGCGCCCGGGAACTCGCGGAGGTAGCGCTCGGCCATCGGCGCGATAAGCAGGTCGGGACGGACAAACTCGCCATGCTCGTCAACGAACATGACGCGGTCGGCGTCGCCATCGAAGACGAGGCCGAGATCTGCGCCGGCGGCGCGGACGGCGGCGGAAAGCGGGGCGCGTCCGGCCTCCTCAAGCGGGTTCGGCGGATGGCCGGGGAAGGAGCCGTCAATGGCGTCGGAGATGAAGGTCGCGCCGGTGCCGTCGAAGAGGGCGTGGGCGGTGAGCGCGCCCATGCCGTTGGAGCAGTCGATGACCATCTTCAGGCCATTGATGCCATCGGCGTAGGGTCGCAGGAATGAGAGGAAGGCGGGGAGGCAGTCGCGGTGGGTGATTTTGCCGGGAGTCGCGACTGGCGGGGGCGTAGGGCCCGCGCACAGGCGCTCGAGGTCGGCCAGGCCGCTGTCGCCGCCCACGGGGATTGCGCCGCGCCGCGAGATCTTGAAGCCGTTGTATTCGGCTGGATTGTGCGAGGCGGTTACCTGAATCGAAAAGTCGTAGTCAAACTCGGCCGTGGCGAAATAGACCATCGGCGTGGAGGAGAGCCCCATGTCGTCGGCGGCGCAGCCGGAGTCGGCGAGGCCGCGCAGGAGGGCCTCGGCCAGCGACGGTGAGGAAAGACGGGCGTCGCGGCCGACAATCGCCCGGTTTCCGCCTAGCAGAGACGGTAGATGGCGGCCAATTCGGTAGGCCAGGTCCTCGGTGACTTCAGAGCCGTAAAGCCCGCGGATGTCGTATGCCTTGAAGGGAGACATGGGGGAGTGTGAAAATGTGAAAGTGTGAAAGTGTGAAAGTGTGAAAATGTGGAAGTGTGGGAATGTGGGAGTGTGGGAGTGTGGGAGTGTGGGAGTGTGGAAGCGGCCGGCGGACAATGGGCGGGCCGGGGGCTAATCAAGAATGAGGAGATAGCCGGAGCCGCGGGCGAAGCGGGTGCCGGGGCGGAATATCCGCCCTGAAATCGATTCCACCAAGTTGGTGCCCTCGGGGTCGTCCTCGTCGAAGAACGCCTGGGAGCCGATGGCCTGGGCCACCGACGCGGCGATGGATGCCGGCGACGGACGGAAGCGCGCCGCGACCAGCCATGCGCCGATTGTGCCGCCAAGCAGGACGGATACCAGAATCGAGAGCATGAAGGTGCTGGCTGGCAGCACCACCCGCCCCGCCGCGCCGTTGGAGATTTCAACGGTCTGGCGGTGGCGCAGGCGCTCGTTTTCAAGGCGCTCGCGCTCAAGCGACAGGCGCTCGCGCTCCAGGACAAGCTTTTCACGCTCGAAGTCGATGGCGCTCATGCCGGTGCCATCGGCCACTTTCTCCGCACTATCCTCCATGGCTCCCTCCTATGGTTACTTGGACTTGGCGCGCTTGTCGAACTCCTTGGCGAACTGGCGGTAGGCCAGCGATGCCGAGGACGTTGGCGCGTAGTGGACAACAGGCCGTCCGAAACTTGGCGCCTCGCCAACGCGGACGCTGCGCGGAATCACCGAGTCGTAAACTAGCTTCCCGAAATGGCTGCGGACTTCCCCGACGACATCCTGCGCCAGGCGCGTCCGGCCGTCGAACATCGTCATCAAAATGCCCTCCATGGAGAGCGAGGGGTTTGCGCCGTTTTCGCGCAGGCGCTCGATAAGGCCGGTGATGACCGACAGCCCCTCAAGTGCGAAGTATTCGCTCTGCACCGTGAGGATGACGGAGTCGGCGGCCGCCAGGGAAGCCGTCATGAGGATGCCCAGGGAAGGCGGGCAGTCCATGATGATGTAGTCGAAGACTCCCGACTTCAGCACGGGGTCGAGAGCGATCCGGACGCTCTCGAGGTGGTTTTCGCGGCGGGCGATTTCGATTTCCGCGCCGGCTAGGTCAACCTCCGACGGGATGATGTTCAGATTCTCGTAGGGGGTGGGCTGGATGATGTCGGCCACGTCCGCCGCCGCAGTGAGAACGGGGTATAGGCTCACGCCGGCCGTGGGCGTCAGGCCGAGGCCGGAGGTGGCGTTCGCCTGCGGGTCGAGGTCGATTACCAGGACCGTGCGCTTCATTTCGGCAAGGGATGCCGCGAGATTCACAACCGTAGTGGTCTTGCCGACGCCGCCCTTCTGGTTAGCGACGGCCACAGTCTTAGTCCTGCCTGTGCTCATGTTTCCCTTTCCCTAAAGTTGCGGACGAACTAGGCGCGTCCGAGAAATTCGCCGGTGCGGGTGTCGATCTTCACCTTCTCGCCGGGGGTGATGTATTCCGGCACCTGGACGGAGAGCCCGGTCTGCAGCGTCGCGGTCTTGGTGCGCGCGGTGACAGTCTGGCCCTTCATCGTCGGCTCGCAGTCGGCGATTTCAAGGACGACGTTCGGCGGAAGCTCGATTGCGACGGGAGTGCCGTTCACGACCAGCGCGCGGATGTCATCCATGTCCTCGAGGAGGTAATAGACTTGCTCGCCAAGCTCGTCTGCGGTCAGCGAGAACTGCGAGTAGTCGGCGGTGTCCATGAAGGCGTAGGCGTTGCCCTGCTCCTTGTAGAGGAACTGCACCTGGCGCTTTTCGAAGTCGAGTTCCTCGAACTTGTCGTCGCCGTGGCAGGCCTGGTCGAGCTTTGCCTTGGTGATGAGGTTGCGCAGGCGGAAGCGGAAAATCGACGCCGCCCCGCGCGCGCTAGGCGTGGATATCTTAAGTTCCTCGACGATATATGGCGCGCCGTTGATGGACACGATGCCGTTGCGCGTAAGTTCGCATGCCTTGATCATTTCAAAGAGTCTCCTAGTAGGTGCTATATTTTAGCACATTTTGCGACGGGCTACATCCGCCACGCAAGTGATACGCGCTTCCGGCGCTTGGTGGCGCAGCCAAACAACTACCTGCAGAAGATTCTCGCGGACATTGGGGTCGGCGGGAGCCAAGTCTCGCCGGGCGCGATGGCGAGTGGTTTTTCGCTTGAAGAAAATGGCGCGTCCGGGTGTTGCGAGTTGTCAATGGCGCGGAACCAGAACTTGAAGGGATTGGCCGTCGCGTCTTCTGAAGCCAGGCCCCACATCCCGCCGTCGGGGATGCGCCATGCGGCCTCGTTTGGCGCCTTCCAGAGGTTGGGCGGGATGGCCGAGACGGGCGAGGTTTCGGTCGAGAAGGCGCGGATGAACAGCGACCGCATCTCAATAGGCTTGGAGCCGATGTTCTCAAAGGCCGCGATTTCAGCCAGCGCCTCCGACGCACCGGGGGCCAGCGTTAGGCGGATGGTGATGGCGAAGGCAAAGGGCTTTTCGCGCAAGTCTGCGCGATCTGACGCTGTAGGGCCCGAGGCAAAACCTTCGCCACGCAGCGTGACGCTGGCGATGCCGGTGGCCTCGTCGCGGGATACGGTGGAATCGGTGAGACGCGAAATGTCCTGCCACACGTTGGTGCCGTTGTCAATGGTCGCCAGAAGCGCCCCGATGCGGCCCACGGGTTGGCCATTGGCAAAGGCGATTTCATCGGCCATGAACTGCGAACCGATACGGCCGGAGATGCGAACAAGCCCGTTGTCGAGGGTGTAGGCGCCTTTTTCAAGGATGACGTGAACGGGCGGCGGCGTCGCGCCGCCTTGCAAAACCCCGGCGGTGGCGAGGTAGCGCTCCCGCTCGGAGAGACCCGCCGTTTGCACGGCGGGCGCGCAGGGTCGCTCTTCCGGAGGTGGGGCCGAGCGCGGGTTGGCTGGAGGCGCGCAGGGTCGCTCTTCCGGAGGTGGGGCGGTGCGCCAGTGCAGCAGGTTGCCATGAAGTTCCTTGAAGGCCGAAGTGATGCCGGGGTAGGGAACGCCTAATTCATCGACAAGCCCGTAGTTGCAGTCCTCGGGGTTCCAGCGGCTTGCCCCCTGGCGCGGCTGGTCAGCCCACTTGAAGTAGTCGTAGCCGGCCACGTGCGGGTCGGCCAGCAAGGTGCGTGCGAAGAGAGTAGTGGCTTCGACGCGCTCGTCCTGGGTGCGGAAGCGCTGGCCGGCTCCGACGAGGCAGGGGTGGCCGTTGTCTATGGCCGGGAAACTCCATTCGGTGACCATGAGCGGTTTCTTGGCGTAGCCGTGGTATTCGCGGAGGCGCTCGGTCATGGGGACGCCGTCTTTCTTGTCGAGGACGATGCCCCTGTCGAGGTCTGCCCACGGATAGCAGTTGAAAGTAACGATGTCGCAGCAGCGGCCCGCCTCCTCCCACACCACGGGGTGCGCGCCGTCGATACCGGCGTATCGGCTGCCCATGACCATGTGGTTGGGGTCGGCCTTGCGGATGGCGGCGGTGGTCTTCTCGTAGTAAGTGCGGGCGTAGTGGCGGAGAAATGCGACCTTTACGTCGGACGGCGCCGACGCGCCTTCCTGCAAGACTCCTGCTGCGGCGATGAAACGGTTGAGCTCCTGGCGGGCGCTGTGGGTTGGCGGGAGCGCCATTACGCGATCGAAGAGGCCGGTGGCGCCGGATTTCTTGTTTGTCCCCCACCAGGCCAGTTCGTTGTCGATGAACCAGCCCACGAGCCAGGGGTCGTCCTTGAAGGGGGCGCAGCGTTCGCGGGCGCGCCATTCGCAGGCCGCCGCGAACAGCGGGTGGAAGACGTTGGGCAGCGCCTGGCAGGGGGCGAAGTTCCACTCGCGGATATACCACTCAGGGTCGCCGCGACAGACGCGCTGGCCCATCTGGAGGTTCTGCACATGGGGGAGGGCCTTGTGGCCGAGGAGACCGATGGCGCAGGCGTTGCCGAGGAAGGTGAAGCCCCAGTCGGAAAGGCGGGCGAGGGTCTCGTCGGCCCAGGCGGAGACGCTTGGGTAGTTGGTGGCGACGAAGCGGCCGTATGGGGAGTAGCCGAGGGCGTCGCTGTGGGTGCCCCAGGGCTTGATGTGCTGGGTGCCGGCGAGGATGACGGCGCGACCGGTTGGGTCGATGGGCCAGTCGCGGCCGTCGATGGTTTCCATGTGGAAGAAACCCGTCGCCGTGCCGCGCAGGCCAGTCTCGGGGCCAGATGGAATAAAAGGCCTTTCGCGCAGGCTTGCGCGACCCGGCGCGGGAGCGCCGGGTGCAAGACCATTGGAAGCGGTGAGATCGGGAGCGCCGGGTGCAAGGCCATCGGAGGCGGTGGGTGCGGGATTGTCGGGTGCCGTGGCCTCAACGGCGGTGATTGTGCCGTGGAGTTCCCCGTTCACGTAGATGCCGGGGCGAAAGAGCGGCCTTTCGCGCGGGCTTGAGCGCCCCTGCTCACGAGCGCCGGTGGCAAAACTAGCCCTGAACACAACCTTTCCGCTTTCGGCGTCGCGGATTTCCCCATCGACGCGCTCTGGGGTGCATGAGAGGGTGAAGTCGTATTCGCGGCCATACTCCCATGGGGCGAAGGTCTTTTGCTCAAGGCGGGTTGCGGCGTCCTTTTCGCCGCCCCAGACGCTGTCAACCTTGGCCTTCAGCTCGTAGCGGTGCTTGGATCCGGCATTGCCGGGGGACTTGACGATGGCGAGTTGCCAGTAGTCGTTGGGCGATACGTAGGCGTTGATGCCCAGTGCGGCCCAGTTGGGGCAATTGCAGCGCTCTGGCGAGACGCGGGCGTGGAGCGTCAGCGAGGGCGTGGCGGGCTCAGCGGCGACGCAGAGGGCGGTGCCAAAGGAACGGTAAGTGCCTGGCGACTCCTCGCGGAAGGAGTAGGGGTCAAGGTCAAACTGCGCCGCAGAAGCGGCGCAAATATAAGTGAAGAGTGAAAAGTGAAGGGTAAAGAGCTTGAGGCGGCGCGGAAGTTTCATGGCTACCGCACCGTGATTACGAAGGAGTCAGGCAGGCGCGTGATGGTGTTGGTCACGGGGTTGCCGTATGCTGTTACGCCGAAGACATCATAGACCGGTGTGCAGGTGTAGGTGTCCGGGGTTTCGTAGTGGCCCTTGCGCCAGGTGGCGGTGCAGGTCTCACCAGTGGCCTCGGGAATTACCACGTCGTTGCACTTCCAAATGTAGGACTTCGCGCCGGCGGCCGCTGCGGTGAGGGTTGCGGTTTTATCTTTGCCAATCTCCGTCGCCGTCGCGGAAATCGCCTTCACCCACTTCTCTTTGCCGTCCACGCCCTTGCCGGACATGACGAGCGCGTTCGCGCCGCTGTTGGTCGGAACCTTGAAGGCGCCAGTCACCGTGTCGTAGAGTCCGGCAACGCCGTCCTGCATGTATGGCACGAACTCGTGCTTGAGAACATTCGCCTCGTAGATGCGCGCGGTGAACACTTTCAGTGGCGTCGGAACCGTTGCGGAGCCTTCCTTGCCGCGGCTGGCGCACACTGCGAGTCCGTAGGGAGATTCCGCGTTCGCGTGGTTGCAGGTGATCGTTTCCGTGTAAAGCGTCGTTCCATCGGCCTTGAGCACGGATACCGCGTTGCCGTAGCCGTCGAGGACGAACTTCTGGCGCTCGGCGGTGATTCTCGTTGAAGTCAGAGTCGTATAGTTCGAGTTGTTCGTCTGGCAGTTCCAACCCAGGCCGGCGGAGGCCTTTTTCACATACATCGAGAAGGGGAAGTTCCCGGCCTTGTAGCCGCCGTGCGTTCCAAAGAGATACTGGTCTCTGGTTGAATCGTCGGGTTTGACGAGGGCGCAGTCCAACTCGAAGCGAGTGGCGGATTTGGCATGGTAGCCGAGGTCGATGTATTGCGTCCCGTCCGTCTCGATGCAGGCGTCGCGCGAAACGGCGTCGGAGCCGATCCGGCCGCCGACTGTGAACCTGGACGGATTCACGCCATCCGACACGGTTCTAAATCCGAGATCGCCATGCGTGTCGAGGATGCCTGGAACGCCGTTACTGACATACGGGACGAACGTGCTCTGGAGGACGTCGTTCTCGAAGATCTTCATTCCGTACACCCGCATGACGGCGTTCGTGCCTACAACGCCGCCAGAGCCGTTGCGGGCGCGGAAAAGCGCCATCGGGTACTTCGCGGTCGCATTTGCCGAGATTGCGGGAAAAGACTGGACTGCGTTCGTCAGACCGCCGACGATGCGCGAGAAAGAGTGGTTCTTCGCGTCGGCGACGAACGTCGTCCGGTGGCCGACAGCCTGGGCGACGGCCGCGACATTGGTGTAAACGGAGGACGTAGTCCCTTTGTTCTTGAACGTGTTCGACCAGCGTGGCGGATTGTTGCCCTTTTCGACGTAGGCGGCAAAACTCAGGAAGTCGGTACCGCAGTTGCCCTGTGTGCCGAACAAATACGGAGAGGCGGGATATCCGCTGAATGTCTCGGTCTGCGTGAAGTCAAGCTCGACGCGGGTGAGACCCGTCGCGTTGTATCCGGTGTCGATCCAGAGGGTGTCGTTGCGGTCCGTGCAGGCGATATAGCCGTCGTCGGGGATTTCGCGGATGTCGCCGCCGGAGGCGAAAAGATTCCCTTCGGGCCTGGCGCTGGCAAGGAAAACCTTTCCGATGGTGTCGTAGAGGCCGGCCTCGCCGCCCTTCACGGCAGGGATGTAGTTCTTGGCGAGGTTGCCATTCTCGTAGATGCGGAAACCGTAGATGCGAGCCTTGGTGCGGTAGTCTGACGTCGAGCCTGCGGCGTTTGTCGGGCGGCCAAGAAGGGTGAGCGGACGGAGCGCTGTGTGCGTGTAGGTGTAGGTGCGGCCGCCGCTGGTCATGGCCGCGGTGGTCGGTTTCGCCTTTCGCCAGACGTACGCCCCGGTTTCGTCTAGAAGCGCCGCATAGTGGTTTGCCTCGTCAACGACGGCGGTGCGGCGCACGTTGTCGCAGAACTGCCCCTTGGCCGCGTTCCCGTAGTTGTCGCATTCGGATGATGCCCAGATGCCGGTGAGCGACTCGCCCGTTTCGCGGTCGCCGAGGGCGAAGGCGAGCGTGCGGTTGCCCTGTCCGACAGTGCCGGCCACGTAGAGCGTGCAGGCGAGGTTCGGAAAGGCCGCCGTCGGGTGGTTGTCGAAAACACGTGTCTGGACGTATGAGCTGGTGTCCTCGAAGCCGACGAAGGCGAAGTCGAGTTCAATCTTGGTCGCGGGGGAGACATAGTAGCCAGGGTTGATGAACTGCGTGCCGTCGCTTTGGATGTAGGCGTCCTCGGCGAATGCGGCTGGCGCGAGTGCCGCCGCGGCCATCATGGCTGTTGCGATGCGGGTGAGTTTGCTTTTTGTCATGGTGTTGCCTCCTAAAACAAGGTTTGAAGTTGGCAACAATGATACACCATATCGTCAGGGGAGAGTGGCGCTTTTTGTGAAAAAATTTTAATGCTTCACTTAAACCTGTCCTTGCGCCACTGGCGCATGGAGCAGCGGAAGCGGCGGAGGAAGAGCTGGCGCAGCTCACGACTGGAATCGAAGCCGCAGAAGTCGGCAATCGCGGAGATGGGCATCTCCGGCCGCGCCAGCAGCACCTGCACCTGCTGGAGGCGGACATGGAGGATTTCGTCGAGGACGCTGTGCCCCATCGCCTCGCGGAAGCGGCGCTCGAAGAGATTGCGCGAACAGGGGAATCGCTTTGCAAGCGTGGCGGCTGCAAGGCCGTCGCAAGCCTCGCGCCGGATCATTTCCATCGCCTCAAGGATGTAGGGTTCGCGGCGGCCATGGCCGCGCGTGGAGGCGCGCCGCAGGACAAGGAGGGGGCCGAATGTGGCGCTCTGTGTCTCTGTGTCTTTGTGAGAGATGATATCTCCCAGCATTCTTGCGGCGAGCCAGACTGAGAGATCCTTGTCGATTTTCACCGATGAAATACGGGAGATGTCTCGGCCCTCCGACGCCGTGTCGCCGCCATCTGCGCCGACGATGGTGTTCTCGCGGGGAACGGCGCGGTGCACTGCGGCGAATGCGGCGGCCACGTCGCAGGCGGTGTTGTCGTTGGCGGCGAATACGGCGCAGCGCACCGGCAACTTCGACACCCAGGAACCAAGACGGGCAAGGCGCTCCTGGCGGCTCTCCCCGCGATGTCCCTGGAAGGCGTGGCATGGCTTTCTGGCCTTGGCGCAGAGGGCGCGGAAAACGGCGCCTCGCTCGGCATTCCAGGGTCGGAGCGATTCGCTTGGGACGAAGGCAAAGCTTTCAGGAAGTCCGGCCGCTAGTTCATCAAAGGCCGCGCGCGCGACAGCAGCGTTGTCGCAGACAACCGACATCGCGCCGCGCCATTTCACCTTGCCCGGCGTATCGAGATAGACGACGGGGGTGTCGCCAAAGAGACGGGGAGGCAGGTGGCCGTCACCATGGAAGTCGCTCACGATGCAGCCAACTGGACGAAGGCGCGCAAGTAGCGATGGCACGGCACCCGCCTGGACTTCATTGCGCAAAAATGTGGCGACGCCCCAGCCGCGAGCCTTGGCATGGCGGCGGATGCCGCCAAGCGCGAGATTCAGGCCGGGCAATTCAGGTGAGAAGTCAAGGCAGAGGATGCGGGGCTGCGTTTGCGGCCCGCGGAACGGAGGTCGGTATTCCTTAATTTCTTTGATGCGCCCCATCCTCATTAAGATTATTATGCCATATTTTGGGAAATGGGAGCCTGGATTCTGAAACCGGAACGGGAAGCGGGGAAGCACGAATCAAGGCTTACGAAGTTGCCGGATGAAGAGTGGATGCGTGATTCTACCAATAGAAATTCAAAAAGTGGAATTGTGAATTTCAAAATCAATGGAACAGGGGTGAAATACAGAACATCCGTAATCGTGGAGGATATGGCAGATGTTTCTATGAATAGAAATTTTTCTTGCATTTTTAAAAATTATGTGATATTATTATTCCCGAAAAATTCGACGTGTGTCGCGCCGGATCAACCTTAACCAAACTATAAAGGAATAACAAGATGAACCAGGACGTCCCCTACAAAACTTACTTGACTGAGGCGGAGCTTCCGGGGGCGTGGTACAACCTGCGCGCCGACATGAAGACGAAGCCCGCGCCACTCCTCAATCCGGGCACCGGCAAGCCCATGACCGCCGAGGAACTCAACCATGTCTTCTGCGAGGAGCTCGTGAAGCAGGAGCTTGACAACGACACTCCATTTATCCCGATTCCGCAGGAAGTGCGCGACTTCTACAAGATGTTCCGCCCGTCACCGCTGGTCAGGGCCTACTTCCTCGAACAGGCGCTCGGGACTCCCGCCCACATCTACTACAAGTTCGAGGGCAACAACACCTCCGGCTCCCACAAGCTCAACAGCGCCGTAGCCCAGGCATACTACGCCAAGGCGCAGGGCCTGAAGGGCGTCACCACCGAGACTGGTGCCGGGCAGTGGGGCACGGCCCTGTCGATGGCCTGCGCCTTCTTCAAACTCGACTGCAAGGTCTTCATGGTGAAGTGCTCCTACGAGCAGAAGCCCTTCCGCCGCGAAGTCATGCGCACCTACGGCGCCGACGTAACCCCGTCGCCGTCGATGGAGACGCAGGTCGGGCGCAAGATCAACGCCGAGCATCCCGGCACCACCGGCTCGCTTGGCTGCGCCATCTCCGAGGCCGTCGAGGCCGCAGTGACCCGCGAAGGCTATCGCTATGTCCTTGGGAGCGTCCTGAGCCAGGTGCTGCTCCACCAGTCGATCATCGGCCTTGAGACGCACGCGGCGCTGAAGAAGCTGGGCGTGAAGCCCGACGTCATCATAGGCTGTGCCGGCGGCGGCTCCAACCTCGGCGGACTGATTGCCCCGTTCATGGGCGAGAAGCTGCGCGGCGAGGCCGACTACCGCATCGTGGCTGTCGAACCGGCGTCGTGCCCCTCCTTCACCCGCGGCCGCTACGCCTACGACTTCTGCGACACTGGCAGGGTCTGCCCGCTGGCGAAGATGTACACCCTCGGCCACGACTTCATCCCGTCGGCCAGCCACGCGGGCGGACTCCGCTACCATGGCATGAGCTCCGTCCTCTCCGAACTCTACGACGAAGGGTTCATAGAGGCGAAGGCAGTCGAGCAGACATCGGTTTTCCAGGCCGCAGAGCAGTTTGCCCGCACCGAGGGCATCCTCCCGGCTCCGGAATCCAGCCACGCCATCCGCGTTGCGATCGACGAGGCGCTGCGCTGCAAGGCGGAAGGCAAGGCCGAGAACATCGTCTTCGGCCTCACCGGGACTGGCTACTTCGACCTCACCGCATACCAGTCCTTCAACGACGGCAAGATGAGCGACTACATCCCGACAGATGAAGAACTGGCCGCGAACTTCGCCAAGATGCCGACGCTCTAATTCGGCACCGAAACAGCCGGCCGTTTCCATGGCCGGAACGTCGAAATCCCGCCTCCGCTTGCATTCGGCGGCGGGATTTCCTATACTTTAGGAAGTTCTCCAAATTAGGGAGACAACCAGCGATATGAGCAAGATACTTTCCCCACACGTCTTCACATCCGAATCCGTCTCCGAGGGCCATCCCGACAAGGTGGCGGACCAGGTTTCAGACGCAATCCTCGACGCCTACCTCGCACACGACCCGCACGCCCATGTGGCATGCGAGACCGCAGTTGGCCACGACCTTCTCGTCAATCTCGGCGAGATCACCTGCCGTGGCGGCGAGTCCGTCAATCCCGAGGCCATAGCGCGCTCGGTCGTCCGCGACATCGGCTACGACCGCCCGGCGGAGGGCTTCTACTACGACACCTTCCGCTACGTCAGCGCCCTGCACAAGCAGTCGCCCGACATCAACCAGGGGGTTGATCGCGGCTCCGACGAGGAGCAGGGGGCAGGCGACCAGGGCATGATGTTCGGCTACGCCACCGACTCCACGCCAGAGCTGATGCCGGCGCCAATCGTCTTCTCGCACCGCCTCCTCCGCACCTTCTCGCGCCTCCGCCGCAGCGGCGAGCTGCCATACCTGCGGCCAGACGCCAAGGCGCAGGTGAGCGTTCGCCACGAGAACGGCCGCCCAGTCGCCATCGAGACGGTCGTCGTATCGCACCAGACCACTGACGAAGTGGACATCGCGCGCATCCGCCGCGACGTCGAGGAGGTCGCGCGCGGCGCCCTAGACAAGGCCCTGCTGACCAACGACACGCGCTTCCTGGTGAACCCCACCGGCAAGTTCGTCATTGGCGGGCCCTCGGGCGACGCGGGCGTAACAGGCCGCAAGATCATCGTCGATACCTACGGCGGAGTTGGCTCGCACGGCGGCGGCGCCGTCTCCGGCACGGACGCCTCGAAGGTCGATCGCTCCGCCGCCTACTACTGCCGCTACGTCGCCAAGAACGTCGTGGCCGCCGGACTCGCCGGCAAGTGTGAAGTCCAGGTGTCATACGCCATCGGCCGCGCCGACGCCACCAGCATAAACGTATCCACCTACGGCACAGGCAAGATCCCGGAGGAGAAGATTGCTGACATACTCATGAATAGCGGCATCTTCGACTTCCGCCCAGGCATGATCGCCAAGGCGCTCGGGCTGCTTGCGCCGAAGGGATGGTGCTACCGCGACACCGCCACCTACGGCCACTTCGGCCGCCCTGAATTCCCCTGGGAGCGCACCGACAAGGTGGATGCGCTTAAGGCGAATGTGAAATTGTGAAATTGTGAAAACAGCCAATAACCAACAGCCAATGGTTAAACCCACTTTCACACTTTCACACTTTCACATTTCCACACTTTCACATTTTCACACTTCCACATTATGAAGACCCTCGAAGAATATATCGTCAGCATTCCCGACTTCCCCCGCCCGGGCATCCTTTTCCGCGATGTTACCGGCGTCCTTGATTCCGGCGAGGGGCTGCGCCTTGCCGTCGAGGAGCTGGCAAAGCGTCTTGAGGGGCTTGAGTTCGACGCCATCGCCGGCGTGGAGTCGCGCGGCTTCCTCTTTGGCGCGCCGCTTGCCTACCATCTTGGCAAGGGCTTTATCCCTGTCCGCAAGCCGGGCAAGCTGCCGCGCGCGGTGGTGCGCCAAAGCTACGACCTCGAATACGGCTCGGCCACAGTCGAAATGCACGCCGACGCCTTGAAAAAAGGCCAGCGCATCGTCATCATGGACGACCTCCTCGCCACAGGAGGCACGGCCAAGGCCGCAGCCACGCTCGTGGAGCGGCTGGGCGGCACGGTCGCGAAGATGCTCTTCCTCGTGGAGCTGTATGACCTTGGCGCGCGCGAGGGGCGTCTCGCCGGATATGACATCGACGCCGTGCTGAAGTTCCCGGGGCACTAGGGGCTAGGGGCTAGGGTCTAGGGGCTAGGGGCTAGGGGAGCGGGATTCGGATTTCGGGATTCGGGATTCGGTTTGGGGATCCGGGGGAGAATGGGAGGGGTTATGTATTCATTTAATAAAGGCTTGATTGTTGTGGTGGCGGCCGCGTTCATTTCAACAGTCGCCATCGCCGCCCAGTGGCCGCTAAAGGGCATTGTCTTCTGGCGCGACAACGCCGAAGACCACCCTGAGATTCAGGAGTCGATAGCCCTTGAGTTCTCCTACTTCACACCCAGCAGTCTTGTGCCTGGCGTCAATGAAGACGGCACTCCGATCTTCGACTGGGCGCCGTTAGATGCCCTGCTAAAGGACATCGCCTCGCGCAAGCACCAGGCCATCCTCCGCTTCCGCTACGAATACCCCAACGAGAAGGTGGCCGAATACCCCGGCGTCCGCGGCGCCACTGGCGTTCCCAAATACATCAAGGCCCTCCCGGACTACCACGAGACCTTCTCCCAGAACCCCGGCGGCGACGGCCCCACCTATTACGCAGACTGGAGCCACCCCGCGCTTGAAGAGTTCACCCTCCGCTTCCACGAAGCCTTTGCCGAGCGCTACGACGCCGACCCGCGCCTCGCCTTCCTTGAGGTGGGCTTTGGCCACTGGGCCGAATACCACACCCACGGAACGGAAGTCCGCCCCGGCAGGAACTTCCCCTCAAAGGCATTTCAGGAGCGCCTGATGCGCCTCCTCACGGAGAAGATGCGCCTCACGCCTTGGCTGATCTCAATCGACGCCGCGCAGTCCAAATACTCCGACTTCGCCAAGAACAAGGAACTCGCATCCGAACTCAATTTCGGCCTCTTCGACGACACCTTCATGTATAAGACCCATGACATTTCGCAGGGCGAAGGCTGGAACGAGAAGTGCTGGCTAGCATTCGGCGAAGACCGCTGGCGCCGCGCCCCGTGCGGCGGCGAGGTGAGCTACTACGAGAAAAAGGACCAGCGCGAGTTCCTCGCGCCGAAGGGCGTCCACGGCGTGACCTGGGAGCAGGCGGCGGCCAAATACCACATGACCTTCGTCATTGGCAACGACAGCCTCAGCGGCAAGTTCGCCACGCCGGAGCGCCTCATGGAGGCCGCCGCCAACTGCGGCTACCGTTTCCGCCTTGTCAGCGCAAGGCACGATGGGAAAACCATAGTCGCCGAAGTCGCGAACGACGGCGTCGCGCCGCTCTACCACGAAGCCTATTTGACAGTCGATGACGCCGACGAGGGCGTCGTGTCGTCGGAGTCCCTGCGCCTGCTGATGCCGGGGGAGACGCGCACCTTCCACATCCGCTTCAAAGGCAAGCCTGATCTCGGCACGCTCCGCATCGTTTCGCCGAAACTGCTCCCCGGCGCGACACTGCCATTGCAGCGTTAAAAAATTTTTCTTGCATTTTTAGTGGCCTTTTGATATTATATTTTCATCCTTTTTGGGGGTATAGCTCAGTTGGTAGAGCGTCTGAATGGCATTCAGAAGGTCAGGGGTTCGACTCCCCTTACCTCCACCAGTTTCCAAAGTGTGCAAAATCAAGGATTTCCGCGCCTTCTCCTCTGCGCGAAAATCCACCCGGAAAAGGGCGAAAAGGTCATTTTAAGACACTTTAAGACACTTCGCCGGGATCAATGCCCGAAAGGGCGGAAAGTGTGCGCACTAAATGAAACTAAAACAGACTGGCTCCGTGTTTGAAAATCACGGCCTCTGGTATTACTACGTGCAACTGCCTGGCGAGGCGAAGCGCCGAAACGTGCCGCTCCGCGCTCCTGGAGCCAAACACACGCTGCGGACGGATCGACCGCGCAAGATGGCGGAAGACGCGGCCGCGCGGTATTGGGAGGAACATACGCGCCAATTCAGGCGGCATGAGCCGGCGGCGGGCGCGACGGTCGCGGAACTGTGCGCGATGTGGGACGCGCATTGCAAGGAATGCTACAAGGGGCCGGACGGCCTGCCGACATCATCTGCGATAAACTACGTCATCGACGTCCGCATGTTCCGCGAACTCTACGGCAACGCGGCGGTCGCGGAACTGACACACGCGGACATGCTTCAACTCCGCGACGCGCTTGTGCGCTCCGGCGTCTCGCGCCATACGGTCAATCGCCGCCTGTGGTGCGTCAAGCACATGCTCGACTGGGCGCTTGACGAGGCCTTGATTCCGGCGTCTGTCAAGGCGGAGCTGACACAAGTGCGCAACGTGGCGCGCGGGCGCACAGCCGCGCCGGAACGCCCTCCCGTGCGCCCCATTGACGACGCGACTATCTCCGCGACTCTCGCGCGCATGATGCCCAATACGGCTGACATGGTGCGTGTCCACCGATTGACGGGGATGCGGCCATGCGAGTTGTGCGCCATGCGCTGGTCGCTCATCGACACGTCGCGCACGCCGTGGGTGTATCGTGTGCCGCCGGAAGCCAACAAAAACGACTGGCGCGGCGGGCTTGGTCAGCCGCGTGTGGTCTGCATCGGGCCAAAGGCGCGCGCAATCCTTGAACGCCACAAGGACGGCGGCGACGTGCCGTTCTCGCCTGTGAGGGCGTTCGGGGAATACCTCGCTGGCCGCCGCGCCGCCCGCGCCACGCCGATCTACGGCAAGCGGAAAGACGCGCCGCCCGTGCCTCGCGCGCTCGGTGACAGGTGGACGACGGACGCCTATACGAAAACAATCCGCGCCGCCGCCGAAAAGGCGGGCGTTCCGCCGTGGGGCGCGAACAGGCTCCGCCACACGTTCGGGACGGATGTGCGCCGGAACTTCGGTCTGGACGCGGCGCGGGCCGTGCTAGGCCATACGGGCGGCGGGTGCATCACGGACGTTTACACCTACGACGCCATCGCCGACGAAATGGTGCGCAAGGCCGCGCCCGCCGTCGAGGCGCTAGGATGACGGCGAAACCGCCTGGGAAAACGACTGCGTCCATTGTGTTTTTCAGGCTCCGGCCTGGATGAGCGCGCGCCTGCATTTGGCGACGAGTTCAGCGCCCGCTGGCATGGTGTCCCCGCCGCGCCTAACCCACGCCAACCACAACGCCGCAACTGCGGCGGCGCAAGGCGCGGCCAACGACGTGCCGTTGTTGATGGCGTAGCCGCCGTGCAGCCATGGCGTTCTCACGGCCATGCCGGGATAGAGGCAATCAACCTCCGCCCCGCTCGGCGTGAACCAGGCGCGCCGCCCCCGCGCGTCACACGCGCCAACCGCAATCGTTTGAGCGAAGCGCCCAGGATAGCGCACTTGGGCGCCCGTGTTGCCAGCGGAACAGATCACGGGGATTCCCTGCGCCTCCAAAATCCCCAGGGCGTGAAGGCATTTCGACGCGCCCGCGTCAACTCCGATTGAGCAACAAACGATGTCGGGCTTCATGCCGGCGGCCTCCTCGAATGCCAGCCGAAGCGCGGTTGTGGCGCCGCTGCCATCGGCCCCGGCGGCCTTGACGCACACGATGCGCGCCATCGGCGCCCAGTAGTTCAAGACGCCGCACACGGCGGTGGCGTGGCCGTTCTGGTCGGCGATGTCCTCGCCCCAGACGAAATTCCGGCTTGCTCCGGCGTCGATTGTGCCGGCAAGCGCCGGATGGTCGGGCAACCCTGAATCAATCACGCAGACGGTGACGCCCGCGCCGCCTGTGATAATCCAGTCCTCCGGGATGTCGGGGATTTCGCGGCGCTTGCGGAAAAGTTTGCGGATCGACGCGATGATGCCCATTATCCCGGAACCTTCTCGATGACCGGCGAAACATAGTCGTCGGGGTCGATGAACGATGTGTCAACGCACCCCGCGCATCCGCCAAGGATTAACACCGCCCCCACGGCAATGGCGGTTGTCCTGGCCGCGCCCTTCAACGCGCCGCGCCCGCTTTCGTGGTAGATGCCGCCAACGGCGCGAACCACCCAATATGCGACGGTCGTGATCGTGCGGACGCCGAACTTGCCCGCGTTCTCGGCAAGGACGACGGAAACAAAGCCATCGTCGAGGAACTTGCGAACGACTTTGACGGGGACGCCGAAAGCCTTTGCGATATCCTCCATCTCATCGTAGCCGGGATCGTGCATGGCCGCGCCTTGCCGGAAATCAATACCCAAAAGGCTGTCGGGAATGCCCGTCGCGCCGTCGCAATGGTTGCGTTCGCGCGTTGACTCGTAGGGATTCAACCAAGCAAGCACCCGCGTTCCATCGGCGCAGATGTTCCAGATCGGCCCGTGGTATTCGCCCGCCGGGAATTTGTCGAAGTCGATCAGCGGAAGCGTCCACTCTTCCTTTAGGCTGTAGCGGTTTTGGGCATCCTTCTCCAATGCGGCCTTAACGTATTTCCAGCCGCGTTTGGCCAGCATTTCGACAATTTTTGCGGTTTCGGGTGACATTCTGCCCTCCTTGTTGCCCAGTCATTCAAACTTTTGCCCAACCATTCAAATTCAGCTACTATTTTGACGAAACGATTACGTTTGTCCGCTTCTTCCCGTCCTTGCTTGTAATCACGAACGCGTAGCCCTGCGCCTTCTCAATCGCGTCGGATGGCCAGCCGTGGTATTCGCCCTTTATGTTCTCAAACGAGCGCGTCGTTCTGCTCGTGCTAATCCAGTCGAATTTTCCTCCGCGCCATTGGCCGTCTTGGCCCTGCACAAACAAGGCCGCTATACAGTCCGCAGCTGTGCGCGAAGACGCGCCCAACTGCTCGCAACCCCCTTTAACCCATTTGTAGGACATGCCATCTTTTTTAATGGAAAGTGAGCCGATTTCACAGTTCTGCACGGGCGCGGCCTTGCCGCCCTTGAATCCGCCGTAGTCCCAAGACAGGAGCGCGAAGTCAACCCCGTCGGCTTGCGCCGTTGCCGCCTGCCCCGATTCCTGCGCCGCCGGCGGAGTTTCGGGTTCCGCCGCTTGCGCCTGTCCCGCCGCCGGCTCTTGCTCCGCCCTAATCTGCGCAACGGTTTCGCTGACCTCCAGGGCGATCTCCTTGGCGGCCTGGATTGCCGCCGCACGCTCCTCCGTGGTGCAACAGCCGGTAATCATGCAGGCCGCAACCAGAAACGCCGAAAAACCGATCATGACGCCCGCCATGTAGGCCAGCAAGTTCCGGATCATAAATTGAACGCTTTTATCCATGATTGTTTCCTCCGCGTTTGGCGCAAGAGTCAAAGCGTCGGCGCGGTCGCGCCCGTGAGTTTGAGGATCACGGCGATCAGCGCGGTGATGATCCAAAGCACGACGCCCACGTGACGCTTCAGGAGATCGACAAGCCCGCCATTCGCGGCGCGCTCCTTCTCTGCCGCCTCCGCGTGAGTCTTGGCCGGGCATTTGTCGCACATATCAACGTGCCAACTCTCATACGCCTGCCGCAAGTCCGCGAACGTCCAAAGCGACAACAGGATGGTGGCCAGCGCGTTGTCTCTTTCCGATTGCGTAGCAGTCCCGGCTATGAGTTTATGGGCCAGGACTTCGCGCTCGATCTTGTCTTCCCTGTCGCTCATTCGTCGTCCTCCCTGTCAATTCGCGCCTTTATCCTGTCAATGGCGTCAATGAACGCCTGGTAGAGGGCTTTCGTCGTCGGCAGGGCGGCCGCGTCGCGCTTCTGGACGTATTCGGCGCGGCGCTCGTCAAGGGCGGCGCTCACGCGCTCGACGCGGGCGGCGCTGTTGGTCGCCGCCGCGCGCCACTCCGCGACATCCTCGCGCAGTTGCTCGGCCAGCGCCTGGAGTGGGTTGTTTTGCTCCGCTCCGACGACATACTGGAGCCGGTTGGTGACAACCGCCGGGGCCAGCGTGTCGGGCTTGCCGTTGCGATACCAGGTAGTGATCACCGAGCCGGGGATGCTTGTTGTGTCGCGCTTCACGGCGATCCGGCGGTTTTCGAGGAACCGCGTCTGCTCCTTGGTGAGCGCCGGGGTGGCCGCGACCTTCTGCGCCTTCGCGGCCTTCGCCGCGAGCTTCGCCCGTCGGCGCGCCGCCGCCGTGCCGACCTCGTTTGTCATGCCCGCCTCGGCCAGCGCCGCGTCGTATGCCTTGCGGGCGGCGTGGACTTGCGCCCGGGCGTTTGTCGAGGCAATTCTCGCGGCCTCCCATTCGGCGCGCGCCTCCTCGACTGTCAGGGCGCTGCCAGTCATCGCAAGCGCCGCCACCGCCATTGCTACAAGTATCTTTTTCATTCCGTGACCTCCCCAAGACAAAAACCATTGTCAAAATACAAGACTTCCCCGGTCACGCCGTTGGTGACCAGGCCCGTGTAGAGCGGTTGGCCGCCCGTTGTGAGCAGCATGTCGCCGAAGTCGAAGCCAAACGGCCCGCCGAATTTCTCATTTGGCAGGTCGAGGCACGCGACACCGCGCGCCCATGCGGGACGGGCGACGGTGCAGACGTGGCACCCCTCCCATGTGCGCCCGTTCTTGACGACGGTCACGGTGTTCGTCCACTCCACCCATTCCGCCCGGTTCGTCGCCGCGCGCCCGTAGGTCTCAAAGACGACGTAGCGGCTCGGCGCAAGTGCGAGCTGCCGGTTGAACCACACCCATTGCGTGTCGTTCGTGCCGTCCGATTCGGTCTTGACGACGTAGGCGGTGAGGTTCGAGCGGACGGCCTCGGGCGCGGCGACGAGCGCAAGGGCGATGGCGTTTGTCGCCGCCTGCCCGGCGGCCTCGTCCAGCGTCACAAGGGCGTTGGTCATGGCGACGTTGGCGGCGTCGCTGATCTCCCCGGCGTGTTCGGCGGCCTCGCCGGCGGCGGCGGCCTCCGCCGCGCTCCCGACCTGTCCGGAGTCGTTGAGGATGCCGCCGTCCGCCGACTGCATCACGACCTGGCGCTTCCAGGCCGGCTCCTCAATCGACTCCGACACGATTACGATGTTCGTAGTCCCGCCGGCCGCCGCCAGTTGCGCGCGCGCCGTCCCGCACGCCAAGGCGGCCAGCGCCGCCAATAGAAAAGCCCGCCTCATCTACTCGCCCTCCTCATACGTGGCCGAAACGCGCCACTCCCACGTCTCGCCGACGGTGAAGCCGACGAATATGAAGCCGCGCGAGGACGTGTAGCCGACCGTCTCCCATTCGGCCACGCCCCTGCGCCTCCGCTGAACCTCGAAGACCTCGGCGTTGGGGTCGTCGCATTCCCACGCCATTTCGACCGACGACGAGGAGGCCGCGAAATAGGTTATCGTTATCCCCTGCGTCTCGATGACGACGGCGGGCGTGTCGAAGCCCACCCACCAGAAGGCGTTTGTCGATTCGTTCCCGGAGACGGCGAAGGTCAGGGCGTTGGTGGCGCCGAGGGAGATTGCCGCGTCCAGCTTCTCAAGTTCGCGCCACTGCTCCGACAGGTCGTTGCGGACGGAGACCGGCGTGTTGGTGGCGATGTCGCCGGCCGTGAATAGGATCTCCACGGAGGTCACGTCGTTCGTGGCGTCGTATTCGGTCGTCAGCCCGGCGAGTTCGATGCCCTCGTCCGCGCCGGCGTTGTGCTTGCTGCCGCCGTAGAGGGTCGCGGCTGTCAGCGCCACGATCCAGACGGCCTTCTTCAAAGGCCGCGACTTGCGGAAGCGCGCCCACAGAGTCCGCGCGAAGGGCGCGAGGGCGATTGCCGCCCAGGCGGCGGTGAGGGCCAGCCAGAGCGCGGCCAGCGCCATTGCGACAGTCTCATTCATTGTCTTCGACCTCCACCAGGACTCCGCCCTTGAACGTGAGAACCTTGTCGCCCCACACGTATTCGCCGGAAACGCCGCCGGTCACGCCGTTGGGCAGGTCAAGCGTTGTGCCGTCGCCGTCCGGGATGTCCGCCTCCGCCTTTATCCACAGGAAGTAGGGCGATGTGCTTTCCGGGTTGGGAATCGTGGCGGTGATGGTGTAGTAGCCGGAAAACACCTGGCCGCCATATTCGACCGACCCGGCGTTCCAGACGGGCGACGTGACGTTGGACTCGTCGAGTTCGTCGAAGTCCTCGCGGCCGCCGTCGAGCGTGTCGTGGTGCATTACCACGGGCTTGGTCGTCCCGAGGTCGGCGGTCGTCACGTAGTCGATTTCCACGACGATCCGGGCGGCGCTGGTTTCCACCCAGCGGGCCTCGCAGATGGCGAGGGTGTCGTTGTCGTCGATGAGCACGAGCGCGGCGAAGGAGTCACTGAAGCCGGAGCGGTATATCACCACGTTGTTGGACATGATGTTCGAGATTACGCCCTGGAGCGCGTTGGTCACGCCCTCCGCCGTGGACTGCGCCGCGTCCGCCTTGGCGCAGGCGATTTGCACCTTGACGGCGTTCGTGGCCACGTCGGCCACGGACGCGACGCCCTCGACGTTGAGGTTGCCTCGCTGATCGACCATCATCACCGTGTTCGTGGTGTCGGGTTCGGCGATGGCGGCGACTGCCGCCATGCACAACAGAAGAATGGATGTGTGTTTCACTGTATTAGTCCTCCGCGTTGAGATTGACATTTGTGGTCGCCTCGTAGGTGAGCGAGCCGTTGCGCATTCGCGGCGTCCACCAGACCTGAATCTGCTCGTCCCAGATGCCGCCCAGCGACAGGTCGCGGATCGCGGCGGTCACGTCTGCGGGCGTCGTCGCGCCGACTTCGCCTGCCGTGTATGTCGGCTTCGTCTGGGCCTTCGCCCATTGCGGCACGGTCGGGTCGGTTTCCTCCTGTATGCCGCTCTCGATGCCCAAATTCTCGACATACGCTTTCGTAACGATGTTAGAGACCGCTGTAGCAGTCTCCGACTTCGAGGCTTTTTCGTCAAACATCTGATAAAGATATGAATCAGGATTTTCAAGGTCGCCAGCCGTCAGTGCCGCACCGCTTGTCGCTGGGACATCAAGCCAAACTTCCCCATTGAATATGAAGAGACCGTCTGTATTGAACGAGACAGCGCGGAGCGTCCCGTTGTTATTATGAAGCCCTGTGTTGTCGAGTTTCCCAGCGAGCGCGGTGTCCTGTAGCGCGTTTGTCGCGGCTGTAATGGCGGAATCGGTGTAGTTGGTGGCGGCTTGCGCCACGGCGCCGTCGCACTCGGTAAAGAATTCCCCATCCCTTGCCGCAAATCCAACAAGTAGCGTGGAGGCCGTCTCCGCGTTCCACGCATGCTGGGCGTCTGCCGCGTTTGTCGCGAACGCGGACGTGTCGGCGTAGGTGGCCGTGCCGGCAGTCTGGGCCTCGATGGCACTTCCCGCCTGTCCCGCATATTCGGCAGAAAGAGCCGTCTCTGCCTCTTCCACGTGACTCACGTACCCGAACCTGTTTGTGTTGGCGTCCACCCATGCCGACCAAGCCGGGTCTGTCTCATCAACGTCTATGGCGCCGATGGCGGCGTTGACATAGTTCGTGGTGGCGTAGCCGGAGAGGGCATTCTGCGGCAGGGCGGCAGATTGCGCCGCTGCTGTGCCGCGCACGTATGCCGGGCCGCCGACGCGGGCTAGCGTCCGCCCGTCCCGCGACGCCACGCATGACCATTGCCCCGCCGCGAGCGGAAGCACGGCGTCCACGTCGAGAACGAAAAGCGCGGAGTTGTTGGTCGCCGTGCCAACCGTCTGCCATGATTCGGCGGCGTCCATTCCGTTGGTGCGGGTGTGTAGCGTCACGTCCGCGCCGTTAATGTCCAGCGGCTCGCCGTCGTTGAAAAAGTCAATCGACAAATCGACGACTTCGCCGCGCGCGACGCGCAGCGGGAAGTTCTGGCGGCTGTCGGCCACATCGCCGGGAACGTGCTGCAGGTATCCGGCGAAGGCGGCGACGGATAGCAGCGCGGAAACGATTGCAGGTGCGGTTTTAGTCATTTTGTCCTCTCCGTTATCTGGCAAGGGTGGCGCTTGTGAGCGCCAGGATTGAGTTGTCGCCCGTGGTTGTGACCGGCGCGAGAAGCAGCGCAAGGCTTTCCGTGGCGGGGTCGAACGTGAAGCCGGAAGGAAGCGCCAGCGTCACGTCGGCGCCGTTGGTTATGCTGCCGTCCGCGAACTGCCAGGAAGCTATGAAGTCGAGATCGAGGCCAAGGGCCTCGTTTGCGGCGGCGGCGGGGCCGTCCCCATAGGTTGTCGCGGCGGTTCCCATCGTCTGGAAATACATCCTGCCGCCCTGGTCTGACTCCGCGATCTGGTAGGGGAAGTGCCACGGATCCACCGTGTCAGGCATGATCATGCTGATTCCGCCGCCGGGATGCGTGTATTGGTTCTTCCCGTAGAAATCGACCGAGACGACTTTCACGCCGTTCTGCGCGTAGCTTTTGGCGGGCGGCATCGTCTTCGTCTTGAAGAGCCGCAGGGCGTATGTGGATCCGTCCGGATAGACGGCGCGGAACGCGACGACGAGCGACGAGAAGGCGCCGCCGACGGCGTTGCGCGGGAAGCAGAGTGCGAGTCCGGCGACGTTCTTCTGGTAGTTGGTGCTCTTCGGGTGTCCGGCGTAAACGCTGGACATCTGCGACACCGTGTTGCTGGTGCTGCCCCAGATGCAGTAGCGCAGCGTGGGGAATGAGACGACATCGAAGCCCCATGCCATGCTATACGCGGTGTCGTGTTCGGCGTCGAAGGAGACATAGTCGGCGTCGATCTGGCCGGCCGTCATGCCGATTTCCGAATATTTCATCGGGGCCGTGACGCCCTTGACGGTTTCGTTGGGCGGCAGCAGGATCGCGAAGGCAAGCCCGTATTCCTCCTTCAGGCCGAGGATGCCGGCGGTCTGCGTGTTGGGGTCGTAGTCTGCATCGGGTTCGGTTCCGGTCTTGTTGATCCGCTGGACGCCGGTGGTGTTGCCGATGGAAAGGGTGATGTCGGCGGGGGCCGTTGGAAGGGCCACGTCGCGGGAGAATGTCACGGAAACGGAATCGGGGTCTAGCATGGCGCCGCCTTCGTGCCAGGCGCCGCGCACTGCCGTGTAGTCGGCGACGCGGAGCATGACATGCAGCCATTGCGCGGCGGCGGGCGGAGTGGCGAAGGCCAGCGTGGCGGTGGCGGAGGTGTCGGCGCGCTTGTTCGGTTCGATGGTGCGCCCCTGGCCGTCGGTGTCGGCGGGGATGAGCAGCGCCGCGGTCGATTCCGCGATCTCAACGAAGTCGCCAAAGGACGGCGGGGCGGAGTGGCCTGAGACGAACGCCGTCAGGATGGCGCCGCACTCAAGCCAGCGGTCGCCCGCGAGGGATGCGGAAAGGCCGGTGACGGAGCAGGGGCCGCCCGTGAGCGCGTCGTCTGGAAGCTTGAAGGAATAGCAGACGGCGCCGCAGGCGGAGCGTTCGGTCGATGTGGCGGCATCGTAGCCCCATGTCTGGCGGTAGGCGTCGCCCTGGGTTGGCGCGGCAGTCTTGACCTTGTGCGCCGGGATGCAGGGCTCTCCGCCTGCCTTCCATGAGGCGGCGGCCATGGCGGCGAATGCCTCTGCGGCGCGCGTCGCGGTCCCGGCGAGCGGCTGAGGGCCAGAAATGCCGGTCAGCGTCCAGCGGATTCGTTCGAGGTTCGTGTGGGTGGTGGCCATTGTTTTCTCCTAGTTCTTTCGGCAGGGCGGCGTGAATCCGCCGTCGCCTTCGTGGTCGAGAGGGTTGTCCCATTCCTTGGGCGATTCTTCTTCGTCTTCCTCGTCGCCTGCCTCGCCGCCGCCTTCCAGTGGGTTGTCCCAGTCGTCGTCGGTGGCTTCGGAGCCTTCGTTGAGGGGATTGCCGCAGGGGTCCGGCTCCTCTTCTCCGCCTGGATCGGGCGTGGCTGATTCGGTGCGATCCGAAATGGCGATCAGGTTGCCGTGGGTGTCGAAGGTGCGCGTGCGGTAGCGCTTGGCCGACACCCTTCCTTCCTCGTCTAGTTCGAGTTCGATCAGCGAGGATTCCGCGACTGCGCTTGCGGTCTCGACTTCGGTGGGGTTTTTCCTGGCCTCCCAGCTGCCGTCGGCGTCGGCGGGGAGTTCTGTCAGCGGCTTGGCGGCGCCCCAATGGTCCGCTTCCATTTCCCACGGTGTGGTGGTGTCACCAGGCGGCAACTCGTCGCTGCTTCCGTCGATGACTATCCGCCAACCCTTGCCCTCTGCGTCGGTCGGCTTCTCAATCCTGCAGTTCACACCCTGGATGTCCTCCAGGATGTTGAAGAGCTTGTCGAGGTTGTCCTTGGTGACAGCCTTGTGAAGGGAGTCGCCTTTCCTGAACCGCTTGAAGAACCCGCCTAGAATGCTGCCCATCTCCGCTAGATCCCCCCTTGGTCTGTCCATGCCCCATAGATTGTCTCGGTGGAAACGAGTTCGGCCCAGCCGCAGTCGTTGATGCGCCGCGCGGCCTCGTAGGATGCATTGGCCGATGGCGTCTGCGCCAGCCTCCATGCGTCGGCGTCGTGCACCGAGGCGAAAACCCGCCTCGTCAAAACAACGGAGACGGTGCGCGTGAACAGGTGCCAGACGTAGCGGGGGTTGGCGGTTCCCTCTTTCACGTGCCCAAACACGCGCTGCGGCTGGGAGCTTTTCTCGGTCACGTATGTGGCAAGCGGACTTGGCGTTGCGCTAGGGTGCAACCAAAATTTGTCAGGCGCAGATTAGCAGATGCGACCTCAAGGCGGCGCGGAGAGCGGCGATGAGGATGCCGTTGTTGAAGCGCCAGTGCATGCCTGGGCCTTTGAGCCTGGAGCCGATGACGAGTTTGCATCC
>JAGCUY010000004.1 GCA_017962605.1 Kiritimatiellia bacterium
CACGGCGGTCACGGCGGTCACGGCGCTCGCCTTCTTCGCCTTCTCCGCGGCCGGCCTCGATCTCGGCCTGGCGGCGGGCGGCGTCGGCCTTCTCGCGCTCGATGCTGATGCGCGCCCACTGCTCGTTGGCGTCCTTCAGCACCTTCGCGAAGGTCTCGACCACCAGCTTGATGGCGCGTATGGCGTCGTCGTTGCCGGGGATGATGTAGTCAATGCCGTCCGGGTCGGCGTTGGTATCGACAACCGCGACCACCGGGATGCCCAGGCGCCTGGCCTCGGCGACGGCGATCTTCTCGCGGCAGACGTCAATCACGACGACCGCGCCGGGCATGGCCGTCATGTCGGCGATGCCGGAGAGGTTCTGCTCGAGCTTGTTCAGCTCGCGGCGCAGGGACGAAGCCTCTTTCTTGAACTTGGAAAGCTCGCCGCTGTTCTCGCTGGCGTACTTCTGGAGCAGGCGCATCCTGCGGATGCTGCGGCGGATCGTCTGGTTGTTGGTGAGCGTGCCGCCCAGCCAGCGCTCGGTCATGTAGTATTGGCCGCAGGCTTCGGCTGCGCCCTTCACGACTTCCTTCGCCTGCTTCTTGGTGGCGACGAAGAGGATCTTGCGCCCGTCGATGACGGTGTTGCGGAGGAACTTCGCGGCTTCCTCGATCTTCCCGATGGTCTGGGTGAGGTCGATGATGTGGATGCCGTTGCGCTTGTCGAAGATGTACTGGCGCATCTTCGGGTTCCAGCGACGCGTCTGGTGGCCAAAATGCAGGCCGGCGTCAATCAAATCTTTAATGGAGAGGCCAGTGATGTCCTCGTCGGCGACAGGCGCCGCTCCCTCGACAAACTCCACCGCAGGCTTGGCCGCCTCGGTCGCATCCGCTGCCGCTTCAGGCGCGGCCGCCGTCGCTTCAGTAAGTGTATCCATTTTTCCGTGTTCTCCAGTCATTGCTTAACCAGAAATTCCCTGGACTGGTGCCACGGTGGCGGAGGCGCATCGCGCGATAACAGCCGCCTTGCCGACGCCCTGGCGCAACCGCGCCAAAACGTTGCATCTGAACCGGGGAAAGCCCTGGTTAATCCGCTCCGGGCGGCTCCTTTGGCCATCCCGTCGCTTCCGCCTCTTTTGCAAGAGGATGTAATTATTCTACCATATTTCCCGTTTTTTGCAAGTTTTTCAGCAGCGGGAGCCGGGTTTCGGGAGCCGCAGCGGGATTCGGGATTCGGGATTCGGGATCCGCCCCGTTCCCCATTCCCCGTTCCCCGTTCCCCCTTCCCCATTATGCTATTATATTACCATGATTGACTTTGACTATTGGTCACCGACCTACATCGCATTTGGCAAGGGCAAGGAATCTCGCACCGGCGAACTCGTGCGCCAGTTCGGCGGAAGCCGCGCACTCCTCCACTACGGCGGCGGCAGCGCAATTAGGAGCGGACTACTCGACCGCGTGAAGGCCTCCCTCTCCGCTGCCGGTATCCACTTCGTAGAACTAGGCGGGGTAAAGCCCAACCCACGCAGCTCCCTCGTCGAGGAGGGCGTGCGCCTCGCGCTGGCGGAGAAGGTCGATTTCCTCCTCGCTGTTGGCGGCGGCAGCGTCATCGACTCCTCCAAGGCAATCGCGATTGGCGCGGCGAATGGCGGGGAATGGCGCAAGTATTATGTCGGACGCGAAGTCAAGGTGCGCCCGGTCATTCCCGCCGCGCTGCCGGTGGGCGTCGTGCTTACGATTGCCGCCGCCGGCAGCGAAGGCTCTACGAACAGCGTCATCAACCTGGAACCCGAGAACCTGAAGCGCGGCGCGGGCGGCAACATCCTGCGGCCGAAGTTCGCCGTCATGAACCCCGAACTGACCATGAGCCTGCCGCCCTTCCAGACTGCCTGCGGTCTGGCCGACATGTTCGCCCACCTCTGCGAGCGCTACTTCTCCCCTACCGCCGACGTCGCCCTCACCGACAACCTCTGCGAAGCCGTGATGCGCACGATAGTCCTGGAGGGCGCCAAGGTGATGGCCAACCCCAACGACTACCAGGCGCGGGCGAATGTCATGTGGGCTGGGACGCTGGCTCACAACGACATCTGCGGCGCGGGGCGCGTCCAGGACTGGGCGAGCCACGGGATCGAACACGAGCTCTCCGCGCTCTACGACTGCGCGCATGGCGCCGGCCTAGCAGTGGTCATGCCCGCCTGGATGGCCTTTGTTTACAAGGCGGATTCAGCCCGCTTCGCCCGCTTTGCCCAAAATGTCTTTAACGTCGGCCACGGCCTGTTCGACGACGAAGCGGCGCTGGAAGGGATAGCCGCCTTCCGCCGCTGGCTGAAGTCGCTCGGACTTCCCCTCACCTTTGCGGAGCTAGGCGCGAAGGAGGAAGACATTCCCCTTCTCCTCAAGACCCTGAACCTCGGCGCCAACACCCTCGGTGCCTTCCGCCCCCTGACCGAAGCCGACGTCGCCTCCATCTACCACCTCTGCTTGTAACGAGGCAGGGTTGACGGACATTTGGTAGAATAAAAGACCTTTTGCAAATTTGCAGAAGCTGAATTTAAACCACCATGTCACACTTCTACCTCGACATCCACGAAGCCCGCATCCGCGAGGTCTTCAACCGCCTGAAATACGAAACGATCCTGGACTGCGTCCCGCTTGAGGCGACGGTCGCCGTAACGCCCGAGCCAGTGCCCTGGCGCGACCGCCTCTCGCTCGACTACCGCCCAATCAAGAAGAGCGAGAAGTGGGGCGCGAACTTCGAATGCGGCTGGTTCCACGTCACCGGGAAGATCCCCGAATCCTGGAAGGGCGCATACGTCACCCTCAACCTCGACTTCGGCGGCGAACTCCTCATCTTCGACGACAAGGGCTGCCCAGTCGTGAGCCTCACCAACGGCTCCGTCTTCGACGGCGCCTACTGCAAGGACCACTTCCACTTCCTGCGGGAGGCGAAGGGCGGCGACGCGATCGACCTCTGGATTGACGCCGGCGCAAACGGCCTCTTCGGTCTCAAGCGCTCCGGCGACCCCGCCTGGGACCGCCCCGCGCCGGAAGACCTGCACGGCGCATGGAGGGCCACGATAGACAGCCTCCGCGCCTGCCGCTTCGACTACGACCGCTGGCAGCTCTTCCTCGACCTTGAGGTAATCCTCTCGCTCCTTGGCTCGCTGCCGGAGAAGTCGTCGCGCCGCATCCAGGTGGCCCGCGCAACGAGCCGCGCCCTGGACGCCCTTCCCGATGAGCGCGGCGGCGCTGCAGCCGTCCGCGAAGCCCTGCGCGCCGGCGTGTGGGGCGTTGGCATCGACCCGGCCTCGGTGAAGGTGACGGCCATCGGCCACGCCCACATCGACGTGGAGTGGCTCTGGCCGCTGCGCGAAACCGTCCGCAAGGTCGCGCGCACATTCTCCTCGCAAATCGGCCTCATCGAGCGCTACCCCGGATACAAGTTCGGCGCATCCCAGGCGCAGCTCTACGCTCTCTGCAAGGAACACTACCCGGAACTCTACGAGAAGGTGCGGAAGGCCGTCGCCGCCGGCGAATGGGAAGTCCAGGGCGGCATGTGGGTCGAGGCCGACTGCAACATCCCCTCCGGCGAATCGCTCGTCCGCCAGTTCCTCTGCGGCATGCGCTTCTTCAAGGAGGAGCTGGGCGTCGTCCCGCGCAACCTGTGGCTCCCCGACGTCTTCGGCTACTCGGGCAACCTCCCGCAGATCATGCGGCAGTGCGGCATCGAGTTCTTCCTCACCCAGAAGCTTTCCTGGAACCGCTACAACAAGTTCCCGCACAACTCCTTCATCTGGGAGGGCATCGACGGCTCGCGCGTCGTCTCGCACTTCCCGCCGGAAGACACCTACAACGCGCGCCTCCTGCCCGAGGAGCTTCGCCGCCACGAGACGGGCAACCGCGAGGCGGGCATCGTCGATGTGGTGATCAGCCTGTTCGGCATCGGCGACGGCGGCGGCGGCCCCAAGGAGGAATACGTGGAGCGCGGCATCCGCTGCGCGGCGCTGAACGGCTGCCCGCCTGTCAGCTTCGGATTCGCCGAAGGCGCGATGGACGAAATCGCGGCGCAGGCGGCCGATCTCGACATCTGGCGCGGCGAACTCTACTTCGAGATGCACCGCGGCACCTACACCACGCAGGCGGCGCAGAAGCTGGCCAACCGCCGCGCCGAAGAGGCGCTCCGCGCGGCCGAGATGCTCTGCGCGGCGGCCCTCGCGTCCACCGGACACGCCTACCCGCAGGCCGAATTCACCGCCCTCTGGCGCTCTCTGCTGCTCTGCCAGTTCCACGACATCATCCCCGGCTCTTCCATCAACCGCGTTTACAAGGAGAGCGGCGAACTTATCAGGGGCGTCGCGGACAAGGCGCGCGCCCTCGCCGCCGAAGCGGCCTCGAAGCTCCTCGCCAGGGAGGATGGCGCGCTCACCCTCTTCAACCCCTCCTCCACCCCATTCAAGGGCCGCGTGGCCCTTCCGGCGGGCTGGGACGGGGCCTCCGACCTGCCGGCGCAGCGCGAAGGCGACACCGTCTTCGCGCTCGTCGAGGTCGCGCCGCGCTCCTTCGCCACGCTGCGGCGCAAGACAGGCGACACGCGACATGCGACATGCGACATGCGACATGCGGCGGATGTGGCCGTTCTGGAGAACGGCCACATCCGATACGAGATCAATTTGAAGAACCTGCAGGTCGTCTCCGCGCTGGACAAGGACTGCGGCCGCGCCTTCATCGCGCCCGACCGCCCTGGCAACGTCCTGCGCCTCCTCGACGACCACCCATCTACCTACGACGCCTGGGACATCGAGGAATACGCTCACGAGATGCCAGTCGGCGAGCCGGTCGTGGAGAGCGTGGAGAGCTTTGGCGGCCCCGTCCGCAGCGGCATCGTTGCGACCTTCAAGCTGGGCGGCTCCACCTTCAGGCAGACGATCTCCCTTGAGGCCGGTTCAAAGCGCCTCGACTTCGAGACCGAGGCCGACTGGCGCGAGAACCACAAGCTCTGCCGCGTGGCCTTCCCGCTCGACGTGCAGGCCGACGAGGCGCGCTTCGAGATACAGTACGGCACCGTGGCGCGTCCGACCCACGACAACACCAAGTGGCAATACGCCCAGTTCGAGAGCTGCGGCCACCGCTACGCCGACCTCTCCGACAGCGACTTCGGCGTGGCGCTGCTCAACGACAGCAAATACGGCTACCGCGCGAAAGGCTCGGAGCTCTCGCTCTCGCTGCTGCGCGCGCCGACGGAACCCGACCCGCTCGCGGACCGCGGCCACCACCGCTTCACCTACGCTCTTCTGCCCCATGCGGGCGACCTGGCGCACACCGGCGAGGTGGTTGCGGCAGCCGCCATCCTCAACCAGGGCGTGGAGCGCTTCAAGGGCCTGGCCTTCAAGGCGCAGGCGGAGGCGCTGCCCGTGGCGATTGACGGAGAGGGCGTGGAGCTGGCCGTGCTGAAGAAGGCCGAGGACTCCGACGCGCTGGTGGTTCGCCTTGTCGAGACGCGCGGGCGCAGGACGGCGGCTACGCTATCCGCCGCGTGCGGCGCGGCGCAGAGCGCCACGCCGTGCCTGGCCACGGAACTGGCCGACACGGGAGCGCCAGTCGCGCTGCCCGCGACGCTCCAGTTCCGGCCCTTCGAGATAAAGACCTTCAGGATTGGGTGATCGGCGCTAGCCCTTCACCACCCTTTCCGATGACTCGCCTTCGAGGACGACATCCTTGAAGGCGAGGTTGCGGAAGGGGCGCTCCGGCGTGTCGTCGAAGATCGACGGCTCGCGCACGGAACCGCGGACATGGCGGAAGGAGATGTCCTCGAATACGCCGTCCGTGGCGAACTTGTAGTAGAACTTGCAGAAGCCGAGGGCCTCGAGGTCGAGATCCTCGAATGATATGCGGCGGATGTCCACGCCGTGCGATGGCGTGGACCATGCGCCGACGGCGTTCACCGCGTAGCGGGTGTCGCGGATGCGGATGCGGCGGAGGGAGCTGTCGCGGATCATGCCGTCGCCTACGCCGAGCCTGATGGCGTTGCAATCCGAGGAGAGTTCGCAGTCCTCGACCGTGACGTCGGCGAGGTCGCCCTTGTTGACCAGGCGCCTCGCGTCGGAGCGGAGGGTCAGGGAGTCGTCGGCGGTGGAGATGCGGCAGCGCCGGACCGTGACGCGCCGGCAGCAGTCGATGTCAAGGCCGTCGCCGTTGTAGGTGTGGGGCTTGCGGATGGTGTGGATGAAGGCGCCATCGACGGTCACGTCCTCGCATCCGTAAAGGAAGCAGGACCAATACGGGGCGTCGGCGAGTTCGATGTCGCGGATGGTGACGCCGCGACATTCGACGATCCAGACCATCTGCCCGGGGCGCCAGGGGATTTCGTGCTTGGAAGGCGGGTGGGAGCCGTCGGGCAGGCGGAGGAAGGAGGGCGCGTTGCCCTCGATGCGGCCGGGGCCGCGCAGTGTGACGCGCTCCTGCCCCACGCATAGGACAAAGTGGCCGCCGCTGGTGTTGTCGCCGTCGCGCGGGCTGGCGAAGTTCTGCCTGAAGATGTCGGGGGGATTGTAGTCTGCGTGGTCGGGGCTGGCCTTGAGGACGGCCCCCTCGGCGAGGTGGAAATCTACGCCGCTCTTTAGGATGATGGAGCCGCTGAGGTAGGTGCCGGCGGGAAGCAGGACCTCGCCGCCGCCGGCGGCGGAGGCTGCGTTGACGGCCGCCTGGATGGCGGCGGTGTCTTTGGCGGCGCCGTCGCCGACGGCGCCGAAGGAGCGGATGTTGTAAATGGCGTTCGAGTTCATGGCGTTTATTTGGTTGTGGCGGCTACCTGGCCTCCTCGTCCCAGCGGAGGATGCGCCAGATGTCGTCGGTTGCATAGACGATGGCCGAGATGCGCTTGGACACGCGCCCCATCGACTCGATCGAGCCGATGCAGGTGATGCGGAAGATTTCGGATCCGGTTGAGATGAAGTTGAAGAACTCCTCGTCATCGACGATGTTCTTCAGGCGCTCGTGGGCGTCCTCGGCGCTCCTGAAGGCGCGGAAGTCGTTTTCGTCGGAGGCGTTGAGGTTGCCGCCCTCCTCGCGCTCCTCCAGGATGGCGAGGGCGGTGAGCTCGTCCTCGACGCCTGGGAGGGTCATGAGGATGTCGTAGCCGTCCTGGCCTGCGGGGAGGGCGTTGATGTTCACCTTGCCCTCGCCGTAAACGGTGAGGAGGCGCTGGACGCCGTTGCTGATCACGAGGTTAGACTGGCCGGTCCTGTCGGGGTCGTAGATGCCGCCCGTCAGGATGGCCTCGTCGAAGCCCTTGATGAGACGAAGCTCGCGGACGCTGTCCAGAGGCGCGTTGGCGGCGGCGTAGGGCTTCGGAAGGGTCTCGTAGTAGTCCTCCGTCTCGGCGCCGTTCTCGCGCTCCGTGTCGTCTTCGTCGGTCCAGTCGAAGAAGGAGTCGATGAGGTCCGGCCAGTAGGTCTCCGGGAGGCCCATGACGCGCTCGAAGATGCGCTCCCAGTCCTCCTCGGTGAGCTTGTTCACGTTGCGCAGGGATTCGATTGGCTCGATATCGACGGTCACAGTGCCGACGACCGTCTCGCCGTCGGCCTCGGTGAAGTCGTGGGAGAGCTGGACGGTGCGGCCGAAGTGGAGGCTGATGGCCTGCTCGTAGCGCTGGTCCTCCTCCTTTTCCTGGTCTGTCTCGTCACCGGTGATTTCGCGGCTGTGGTCGAGGAAGGACTTGGCTAGCTCGAAGCCGGAGAGGGCGTAGTAGTTGGCCTTCATGCGGCGGCGCGAGGAGGAGATCAGCTTGCCTTCGAGGTGGGCGTCGAAGGCGAAGGAGACGACGATCATCGAGAGAAGCCCGATGACCCAGAGGACGAGGATAAGCGCTGACCCGCTCTTACGCATTTTTGGGAAACTCACACAGAGACACAGAGGATGGGGAAACTCAATACTGCTTTTCGTATTCGCCCTTGCCAAGGCGCTTGAGCTTGGTGAAGCCTGCCGCCTTTGCGCGGTCGTCGAGGGAGGAGACGGAACGGCCCAGGGATGGCGCGGAGATGGCGCGGACTATTGGCGCGCCGCACTGCGGGCATTTCTCAAGGTGGGGGTCGGCGATGCGCTGCATCGTCTCGAAGCCGTCGCGGCAGTGCGGGCACGACGCCTTCTCCGGGTCTTTGGGGATGTATTCGTAGATGGGCATGGAAGGGAGGGAAGTTGAAAGGTTGAAAAGTTGAAAGGTTGAAAAGTTGAAAAGATGGGAAGTTGGGAAGTTGGGAAGTTGAAAAGTTGAGATGTTTGGCGCTGACGCGCCATGGATGTTTAGATGTTTGGCGCAAGCGCCCGGGAAGTTTGGCGCTGACGCGCCTTGGAGGCTTGGAAGTTGAATAAAACACGTCTCATGTCTAACGTCTCACGTCTCGTGGCTTACGGGCTGGGCGCAGACTACCGTGGCGGAGGCGGAGGCGGCCAGGCCGGGCAGGGCCGAGGGTTTCTCCACGGTCACGGTTGCCTCCGAGATGCGCTTGTCGACGGCGAGGCAGGTCTGGGCGATGGTGGAGGCCAGGGATTCGATAAGGTGGAAGACGCGGCCGCCGCCAGTGGCCTCCACGATGCGAGCGGCGAGGGCGTGGTAATCGACGGTGTCCGCAAGGTCGTCGGTGAGGCATGCGCCATCGGCGGCGGCCTTGAAGGAGATGTCGGCATAGACGGTCTGCGGGGCGCGCAGTTCCTCTTCGTAGGCGCCGACCATGACATTCAGCCGCATGCGGTTTATTGAGAGTTCAATCATTGAAACAAGTATAGCATAAATGAGGGAACGGGGAACGGGGAATGGGGAATGGGGGTGATGAAAATGTGGAAATGTGGAAACAGCCAATACCAATGTTGCCAATTATCAATGTCGCTACTCGAATTGGGTATTGGGTTTTGGCATTGGCAACATTTTCACATTGGCACATTTCTTTGTTCCGGCGCTGACGCGCCCCAGCGGCGTATTAAAAAAAATGGTGGCAAGGGATGGACTCGAACCCACGACACGGGGATATTCAGTCCCCTGCTCTACCAACTGAGCTACCTCGCCACTCGTCACGTCTCACGTGAAAAATGTGAATACTATTATGGACTTTTTCGCGCGATTCGTCAAGTTTTTTTTTGCGTGGTGGGCGCTACTGGACTCGAACCAGTGACCCCTACCGTGTGAAGGTAATGCTCTAACCAACTGAGCTAAGCGCCCGCAATTTTCAAGCATCTATTCTATCAAAGGGAGAGAGAGAAGTCAAGAGTTGAAAATGTGAAAATGTGAAAATGTTGCCAATTGCCAATTGCCAATGTTGCCAATCCCGAATCCAGGAGGTCGAAAGTCGAAAGTCGAAAGTCTTCCCGCTTGTCGCATGTCGCTTGTCGAAAGTCGCATGTCTTCCCGCTTGTCGCATGTCGCTTGTCCTATCCCGAATCCCGAATCCCGGCTCCCGACGATTTCCCGACTACGGCGCGGGAGCGCCGAAACACCGAGCGAGTTAAAAGCGTCGGGGGCTTCGCGTTTGCGAAGCCCCCGACACTTGGGTTAGTTGGCGGGCTGTCGCCCGTCAAGCCAGCCTTATTCGCCAGATCCTGAAACCGGGGTAAGCGAGTTGCCACCCTTAGTGTAGTCGACGCTGGCCTTCACAAACCTGCCGTCGGTGGCAGGAATGAGAACCTCGGCCTTGTTGTTCACAAACTCGAGGTTTGCAGCGGGAATCGACTTCTTCGTCCAGCTGCCGAGCTCCGCAGCGACCATGACATTCAGGATGCCGTTGATGCCGGCCATGTTAATCTCAGTCGAACCATTGGCAGTAGCGCCGATGACGATTTGAGTTCCGTCGTCCGTCACATTAATCGACTCAATCTGGAGGATGACCGAGGCGTCTGCCGGGACGTTCATCAGGAACTGAGCGGAGCAGTCCTGAGTGAGGTCTGCGCCCGAGCCGGCAGTATACTTGGCCCAGTCGGCATACTTCTCGCTGACCTCTTGATCGATGACCGACTGACCCGTGACATCCGTGGCCCAGTCAGGAATGGTCGAAGCAGC
This sequence comes from Kiritimatiellia bacterium, assembly GCA_017962605.1. Taxonomy (GTDB): domain Bacteria; phylum Verrucomicrobiota; class Kiritimatiellia; order RFP12; family JAAYLN01; genus RGIG5952. The sequence goes on from JAGCUY010000004.1 coordinate 10,030, forward strand.
GGTCGCCGTGTAGGTGACAACGCCGTTATCCGTCGCGCTGGTCAGATCCAGACCTTCAGCCGCCGTGATGGTGAGCGTTACATTCTGAATCAGGTTCGTGTCGAACGAGATCGTGCCAGCCTCGGCGAACGCGTAGGTCGCGGTCGCGCCGGCAGACATCACCTTGTATTCGCCGTTGAGCGCAAGCGCGTTGTCCGCAACGAAGGTGGCAACGCTGTCGTCAACAGTCGCGAAGTAGAGGCCGCTCACGCCGCCGCTCTTGTCGTTCGAGGCGACAGTCGCATTGCCCTTGTTCACGCCAGACGCCGTGACGCTGCCACTCTGGAAGTGGAAGAGCTGCACGGCCGCGGTGTTTTCGCAACCGTCAATCGTGGTGGCAACGCCAATGTAACCGACAAGGCCACCTTTGTTGGTCGCCGTGACCGTACCGCTGTTCTTGCAGTTTCGGATGGTTGCGGTTCCAGTCCCCTCCTGGGTGATGATGGCGATGCCGCCGCACTTGCGGCTGCTGCCGCTGGAGGCGACGTTGATCTCGTTTGTGCAGGAATCGACCGTGGAGCCGGCCATGAGGTAGCCGACGATGCCGCCCATGTCCTTGGCAGCCGTGACGGTGGTCACCGTTCCGGCAAGAGTGGTCAGGTTCTGAAGCGTCGATCCACGAGCAACGCCGACGAACGTCGCGCCGGTGTCACCGGAAGAACCCGGCGTCAGTGTGCTGGCACCCCAGGAAATCTTGAGGTTCTTGATCGTGGCATTGTTCACCGAGTTGAACAGCGCGCCGTAGTCACAACCGTTCGCCATTTGGAAGTTGGAGATGGTGTAGTTTCCGCCATCGTAGGTGCCGGAGAACGCTTCGCTCTCGTAGAGGGGGATGTTCTTGTTGGTTCCGTTGACAAGATCCTTGCCAGCATTGGGACCGATGCCTTCCCACACGTTGGTCAGGGCGATGTCAGCGGTCTGGACATAGCTGAGGCCTCTGCCCACATCGGCCGCAACGGCGGCCCGGAGGGCCTGGAGGTCGTCAAGGTCGGCGATCTCGAACGGATGCTCGGCGGTGCCGTCCTGGCCGGCGGTAGCCGTGCGCGGGAAGTATCCGGCCGTGTAGTAGGTCACATCGCCCTTCTTGTCAGATGTCGGAATGCCAGCTGCGCCCGAAGACGTAATGGCATAGGTGGGTGTGCTCAGCGCCTCGTCAAACGAGATCGTGCCGAGATCGGTGAACTCGAAGGTCGCGGTCGCGCCGCTAGCCATCACCTTGTATTCGCCGTTGAGCGCCAGCGCGTTGTCAGCCACGAAGGTGGCGACGCCATTGTCAACCGTGGCGAAGTTCAGGCCAGGCGTGGCGGCGCCATGATAGGCCAGGACTGTCGCATCGCCCTTGTTCACGCCCTGAAGCGTGACCGTAGACCCCTGATGCTTGAGGAAGCGGCCAACTGTGGTTTCGCAGTTCTCTATGGTGATATCGAGGCCGACGTAGCCTACGATGGCACCATACTCCGAGTTCGACGAACCCGTTGTCTGCGTGCCGTTGTTCTGGCAATTGCGAATCGTAACAGCCGAGCCACCCTGCGCAATCATGGCGATGCCGCCGCACTTGTTGTTGGCGAGCGAGGTCATGTTCACATTGTTCGTGCAACTATCGACCGTCGTGCCGGACGTGAGGTAGCCAACAATGCCACCAAAGCCCTTCGAGCAGGAAACCGTGCCAGCAACCGTGGTCAGGTTGCGGAGCGTCGAGTTCTTGGCAACGCCAACAAACGTCGCCCCAGACTCCTTCGTGCTCGCTGTCGTGTCGGCCGCAAAGAGCGCACCCGCATACGCGATTTTGAAGTTCTGAATCGTCGCACCGTAGGTCGAGTTGAAGAAGCCGCAGTAGTCAAGACCCTCGGCGTTGTCTCCCTTGCCGATCATCTGGAAGCCGGAAACCGTGTGGTTCTGGCCATCGAACGTTCCACGGAAAGCAGCTTCATCGAAAGCGGCCGTAGAATAGATGTCCTTGCCGTTCTGGACACCAATGCCTGGCCATGGGGCGTCGAGAGTCACGTCGGCGGTCAGCTTGAATGTCTCATTCGAGGTCACGAGGCCAGCGGCAACGCCCTTCTGGAAGAGCTTGAGTTCGGCCAGATTGTCAATCTGGTAGGTGCCGTCAACGGCATCGCCGAGGTATTCGGCCCAGGTGAAGGCCTCGCTGCTTGCGTCAATGCCTTCAACTGTGCCCTCAGCCACGGTAGCGGTCAGCGTCTTCTGCACGCCGTCGCCGTTCTGGAAAGTAAAGGCGACGTTGGCACCATTGGTAACAGTAATTTCACATGGAGAAGAGCCGCTAATTGCAACAACTTCGCCTCCGTCAACCGTGTAGGAGACAGGGGTGACCCCACTGGGCCAAGTGAGGGTGAAAGGAACCGTAACCACTGCGTCCGGGTCAATGTCGGAAGCGACAAAGTCATCGACGAAGCCCGAACCGGCAAAGCCGACCTTGGCGACCGCAGATGGCAATAGATTTTCAGTATTATTCAGATCAATAAGGAGAGAATAGAAATCAGGGTCTTCATTCCTCTTGCAAAGGAAGTCGGACCCGTAACCGCCTAGATAAACATTGAAGCCCGGATAAGCCTCTTGGAGTGTTTTTGCTTCAATGACAAGGCGATACCATGTGTCCTTGTCAACGGGCAGTTGCGAGGACAAGAAACATTCGCCTTTGGTCAACCCATCATTATCATACCCCGCATAAACGCAGAGGTTGGTTGTGCCAGCTGGATATTCCTTGAAATAGACGAGTAGCTTATCCGTAGAGCCAGGGGTGGGAGATGCGTCAGGGGCGAAGATAGCAGTCGGCTTGACGAGCATATCCACATAGATGGTGCCTTCCTCGGCAGTGCCGGCGGCATTCAGATTGCGGAAGACAGGAGCGTCCGCGCCAGTGTCAATTTCCAGGACATTAGTCCGCGAACTCTCATAAGGATAATGTGCGGGACGACTGGCGACATCTGGCGGTGTTTCTATTTGACTTATCACCGCAGACCCCTCAGTGTATGTGGTGTCAGGTACCGCCTCATTCTCGAAGTCAGTCGAGCCTGGGAACACAGTGGCCCATGCCGCGGAGGCCGCACCAATAGCGGTCGCGAAGGCCATAGTCTTGCTAATGTTTAGCAATGATGGTTTCATTAGTTTATTAACTCCTAGTTCTTGGTTAGTGAGAAAAGTTACACTCATTCTACTTTAATGAGGATGGGTTGTCAAGAAAAAAATTTGAGCGTGAAAAATTTTTTTCGAGGGAACGGGGAATGGGGAACGGGGAACAGGGAACGGGGAATGGGGAATGGGGAAGTTGAGAGGTTGAGAGGTTGAAAAGTTGAAAAGTTTGGCGCTGACGCGCCATGGATGTTTAGATGTTTGGCGCAAGCGCCCTGGATGTTTGGAAGTTTTCCGTGAAGGGCGCGGAGCGGGCGGAAGAAGCAAGTGCTTGCGCCAAGCGGGTGCCGAAGGCGATCCGGCCCGCTGGGCGAAGCCCGCTTCCGCATGCTTCGCGCAAAGATCGCCCACCATCGTCGGGCCGTCAGGCCCAGTAAAAAACTACCGGCAGCGCCCGGCTCCCGAATCCCGGCTCCCGGCAGTTTCCTAAATCCGGCGCAAGCGCCTTGACGAAAAGCCTCGTTTTTTACGGCTCGGAGGACGACTCGATGAGGCCGGATTCGGAAATCCTGAGCGCGGACATGTCGCGCTCAAGGCGAAGGCCGGCCATGCGGTAATCGACCACCGCCGCCACCACGGCGTTCCGCGCCGAAAGCAGGGCCGCCTCGGACTCAAGCAAGTCGCGGGTGCTGGAGCGCCCGGCCTGCTGGAAGAGCGTGGTGCTGCGCACACGGCGCTGCGCCACTTCAAGCGCCTCACGCTGGATTTCGAAGGAAGACCAGGCCGAGTTGAGCGCGCGGATGTCGTCGCGGATTATCTGGCGCGTGGAGTCCTCCTCGGCCTCAAGCGCCCGGCGTCCCGCGTCAAGCGCGATCACCGCCGCACGGTAGGCGTTGCGCTCGGAGGTGCGCTCCCACGGAAGATCGGAGGTGAGCATCGCGGCGGCGCTGTTTTTCTCCGTGCGCCCGCCGCCGCTGGGCTTGGAGGAGTTCCAGCCGGCATCGACCTTAAGACCCAGCGAGGCGCGGAGGCCGTCGCGCGCAATCGCCACCGCGCGCTCGGCGTCATCGATCTTCATGCGGCTGACGACAAGGCCAAAGCGGTTGGTCAGGGCCAGCGCCACCGCCGACGCCTCCTCAACCTGCGGGGCCGCCATGTCGGCGGAGAGCGCGTCTAGCTCGCCCATGTCCAGCGCAAGCGGCACGCCAACGGGCAGGCCCAGCGTGATGGCGAATGCGTCTAGCGCGGACTGGCGCGACTTCTCCGCCGACACGATCTTGTCGCCGGTGGAGAGCAAGTCCTGGCGCGTCTGGTCAAGCTCCACCTGCGAAAGCCGCCCGGCATCGTAGAGCATCTTGGCGCGGTCGTAGTTGGCGGAGAGCCGCTCGCCGTTCTCGCGGAGGGCGATGAGGTTCTGCTCGGTCTTCAGCAGCCCGTAGTAGGCCGAGGCGACCTCCACGGCGTAGCTCTGCCTGTAGCCCTCGAAGTCGTAAACGGCGTAGATGAGGTCGCGCTCCGCCTGCGTGAGGCCCTCGGTCGCGACTAGCCTGCCCGCGCCTCGCAGCAGCGGGACGGTTGCGGAGAAGTCGCCGGTGAGGCCGAGCGTCCTGCCGTGGCCGCCGGAGAGGAGCTTTATTATGTCCACGCCGAATGAGGCCATGGCATTCGCGCCATTCTTGAACTTGCGGGAAACCGACGGCTTGGCGGATGCGGAGAGGGATGTTTCGCGCGTGGACTCGCCGCCACTGCTGGTGCGGGTGCCATCCGCGCCGCCGGAGAGGATTCCGGCGAAGGTGTTTTCAAATTGGTGGCGGGCGAGGTCAAGGTCGAGGGCGGCTAGGAAGATGGACTCCTTCTTTGACTGGTAGCCGTTGTCGTTCTCCGCGCCGATGCGCAGGGCGTCGGCAAGGGAGAGGGTGAGGGACGCGGGGGCGGGAGTGTTGGTTGATGGGAGGGCGGGAGTGTTGGTGGGCGAGAGGGCGGCGCGGGTGTCGGCGTCGAGGTCCGGCTCGGCGAGGAGGCGCAGGCGAAGGCGCTCGGCGGGGCGCGTGATGGCGAACTCATTTGTCGCGCCGGACACGGCCGCCATGGCTTCGGTGGCGAGCCTGGTGCCGGCCTCATCGGTTTCGCGCATGGCGCGTTCGGGCGTCATGCACCCAGCCAGCGCGGCAACGAGAGCCGCCGCGAAAGGCAAAACCGTTTTTCCCATCGAAAATTTCATGGTAAACAGTTTAGCAAAATAGGGGGGAACAGGGAACGGGGAACGGGGAACGGGG